>JAJZUZ010000229.1 GCA_021845965.1 Pseudomonadota bacterium
AGACCGCGTCCACCTCGGGCCGGCCGGCTGGCTGCACGATGCTGCGCGCGTAGGCGTTGAGCGATTCGAGGTAACGGCGCTGGCCTTCGTTGAACAGGATGTCGAAAGCCAGTGTCGACTTGCCCGATCCGCTGACGCCGGTGATGACGTTGAACTTGCCGCGCGGGATGTTGACCGTCAACGCCTTGAGGTTGTGCTCCTTGGCATTGACGATCTGGATGTCCTCGCTGGCCGCCGTACGCTTGGGCGCCGGCTTGTGGCCCGGCGTGAAGGACGTGCCCAGATAGCGCGCCGCGCCTTCCTGCACCTCGTGCGTTTCACCCATGGCCAGCGCGTACTCGCGCAGCGCGCGGCCGGTGTGGGAAGTCGGGTGCTGCCGCACGTCTTCCGGCGTCCCGACAGCGACGACCTGGCCGCCCGCCGCGCCGCCTTCGGGGCCGAGGTCGATCAGCCAGTCGCTGGCCCGCATCACGTCCAGGTTGTGCTCGATCACCAGCAGCGAGTGGCCGGCATCGAGCAGCTTGCGCAGCGCGCGCATGAGCTTGGCGATGTCGTCGAAGTGCAGGCCGGTGGTGGGCTCGTCGAACAGGAAGAGCGTGCCTTTCTTCGCCAGCGTCTGCTTGCTGGCGCTCATGCTCTTCGCAGCCTCGGCCAGGAAACCGGCCAGCTTGAGGCGTTGCGCCTCGCCGCCGGAGAGTGTCGGCACCGGCTGGCCCAGGCGCACGTATTCCAGGCCGACGTCGACGATGGGCTGCAGCGCACGGATGACGTCGCGGTCGTGGGCGAACAGGCCGGCGGCCTCGCTGACCGTCAGCTCCAGCACGTCGGCCACGTTGAGCAGACGACCGCCGCGTTCCACCGTGATCTCCAGGATCTCCGGCCGGAAGCGCTTGCCGTCACAGTCCGGGCAGCGCAGGTAGACGTCGCTGAGGAACTGCATCTCCACATGCTCGAAGCCCGAGCCGCCGCAGGTGGGGCAGCGGCCGTCGCCGCTGTTGGCGCTGAACTTGGCCGCGGTATAGCCGCGCTGCCTGGAGAGCGGCGCATTGGCGTAGATCTCGCGGACCGCGTCCCAGGCGCCCACATAGCTCACCGGGTTGGAGCGCGCGGTCTTGCCGATGGGCGACTGGTCGACAAAGACCACGCCGGCCAGTTGCTCGGCGCCCAGCAGGCGATCATGCGCGCCCGGCGTCTCGGTGGCCTGGCCAAAGTGGCGCATCAGTGCCGGCGCCAGCACGTCCTGGATCAGGGTGGATTTGCCGGAACCGGAGACCCCCGTCACGCAGACCAGGCGCCCGAGTGGAATGTCCACCGAAATGTTCTTCAGGTTGTGCTGGCGCGCGCCCTCCAGGATGAGGCGCGGCGTGTTTTCGGCCACCATGCGCTTGAAGCCCATGCCGATCTGCTTGCGCGCGCCGAGGTAGGCACCGGTCAGCGTGTCGGCCTGCTTCAGGTCCTCGGTACTGCCGTCGAAGACGATCTGGCCACCGCGCTCCCCCGGGCCGGGCCCCATGTCGATCATGCGGTCCGCCGCCAGCATCACGGCCGGGTCGTGCTCCACCACCACCAGGGTATTGCCGGCGTCGCGCAGCCGCTGCATCGCCTCGATGATGCGGTGCATGTCGCGCGGGTGCAGGCCGATGCTGGGCTCGTCCAGCACAAAGAGCGTGTTGACCAGCGAGGTGCCCAGTGCCGTGGTGAGGTTGATGCGCTGGACTTCGCCACCGCTGAGTGTGCGGCTCTGGCGGTCCAGTGTCAGGTAACCAATGCCGACATCACAGAGGTAGCGCAGCCGCGTCGTGATTTCCTCGAACAGCAGCTTGAGCGCCTGCGCTTCCCCCTCGCCGTGCGTGGGCAGGGCCAGTTCGCGCTGTTCGATGCGCTCGAAGAAGTCGCGCAGCTGGTCCAGCGGCATGAGCATCAGGTCGTGCAGGCACAGGCCAGGCAGCGCCTCCAGCTGCGCGCGCGTCCACTGCACGCCCGCCGGCATGAACCGTTTCTCCGGCGCCAACACCGCGTCCGCATCCTCCTTGCTGCCGATGCGCCACAGCAGGCTCTCGGTCTTGAGGCGCGCGCCGTTGCAGGTCTCGCAGGGCGTGTAGCTGCGGTACTTGGACAGCAGCACGCGGATGTGCATCTTGTAGGCCTTGCTCTCCAGGTACTCGAAGAAGCGCTTGATGCCGTACCACTGCTTGTTCCACTTGCCGTTCCAGTTGGGCGAGCCGTAGATGACCCAGTCCTTCTGCTCCGGGGTCAGCTTGTTCCAGGCCGTGTCGCGCGGGATGCCCGCGGCCTCGGCATGGCGCATCAGGTCGTCCTGGCACTCGGCCCAGGCCGGGGTCTGGATGGGCTTGATGGCGCCGGCACGCAGGGTGAGCTTGTCGTTCGGGATCACCAGGCCGTAGTCCACCCCGATCACGCGCCCGAAACCACGGCAGACCTCGCAGGCGCCGACGGCCGAGTTGAAGGAGAACATGGACGGGATGGGGTCGGCGTAGCGCTGGTCGCTTTCGGGGCAGTGCAGGCCGGTGGAGAATTTCCACAACTCCGGCGGCGCCTCGCTGCCGGCTTCCGGCAGCACGTAGACCGTCAGACGGCCGCTGCCGCGCTTGAGCGCGACCTCGATGGCCTCGACCACACGCGCACGCTCCGCATGGCTGAAGCGGAAGCGGTCGGCCACCACGTCCAGCACCTTGCGCGGGCCGGCCGGCGTGGCCACCTCGCGCTCAGCCTGCACCTTGGTGAAGCCACTGGCGGACAGCCATTGCGTGACCTCTTCTTCCGTTGTGCCGCCGGGCAGTTCGACCGGGAAGGTCAGCACCAGGCGCGGTTCATTCGGCGCGTCGGTGCCCGCCGCCTCGGTCGCCTGCTGCACGCGGGCCTGCAGCCCGGCGTAGATGCTGTCGGCCGTGTCGTGGCGCACCGGCAAGGCGGTCTGCCGGTCGAAGAGCTGGGCGGCACGGGCGTAGAGCAGCTTGAGGTGGTCGTTCAGCTCGGTCATCGTGCCGACCGTGGAGCGCGACGAGCGCACCGGGTTGGTCTGGTCGATGGCAATCGCGGGCGGCACGCCTTCCACCTTGTCGACCGCGGGCTTGTCCATGCGGTCGAGGAATTGGCGCGCGTAGGCGCTGAAGGTCTCGACGTAGCGACGCTGGCCTTCGGCGTACAGCGTGTCGAACACCAGGCTGGATTTGCCCGAGCCGCTGGGTCCGGTCACCACCGTCAGCTCGCCGGTACGGATGTCGAGGTCGAGGTTCTTGAGGTTGTGCTGGCGTGCGCCGCGGATGCGGATGGTTCCCTGGGTCATGTCGGC
>JAJZUZ010000230.1 GCA_021845965.1 Pseudomonadota bacterium
GCAGGACCTGATCAGCCAGTTCACCATGTACACGGTGGAACTCGAACAGCTCGGCCTCTTCATTTCCGATTCGCAGGCGGCGGCGTTTGCCATGGCCTTTGAGGCGCTGTTCCACCGGCCGCAGGGACGCGCAACGTGAATGCGTATCCTGAATGTCTCATTTCGCGACGCTTTGGCGCGATTCCTCCCCTGTTTGTGGGATGCCTGAGAGGCAAAGCATCGCTATAGTTGTGTTTGAAACTGCTGTCACAGTCCTGAGCAACTTGCTGGATCCAGCACCCCGGTTGCTGCTGGGCCCGCAGTCACGGAACCCAACGACGTCCTTTCGAGGACTTTCAAAGCCACCCGCAAGGGTGGCTTTTTTTTCGCCCGCGTCGCACCGGCCGGACTCAGAAGGCCTGGCGCACGCGCGCGGCGGTGATGTCGTTGAGGCAGCGCAGGTGCCCGAGCGGGCACTCGCGCTGGAAACAGGGGGCGCAGTCCAGCGGCGGCTGGTAGGTCGGATCGTTCTTGAGCCACAGCACCCGGGCCTGCGCGCTCAAGGGCGGCGTGTGCTCGGGGCTGCTGGAACCGAAGAGGGCCACCTGCGGCACGTCCATTGCCGCAGCCACATGCATGAGGCCGGTGTCGTTGGTGATGACGCGCCGCGCCGCGGAGATCAGCGCAAAAGCCTCGGCCAGCGTGGTGGCGCCGGCCAGGTTGCGGCAGTCGGCGCCGGTGGCCAGACGCACGATCTCCGCGCCCAGCGCGGCCTCCTTGCCCGAGCCCAGCAGCCGCACCGGCGCGTCGAGCTGCTGCGCCAGTTCGGCAAAACGTGGCGCCGGCCAGCGCTTGGCCGGGCCGTACTCCGCGCCAGGCACAAAGACGTAGTAGCCCCCGCGCACCAGGCCCTGGGCGGCCAGCACGGCATCGGCCTGCGTCGCATCGACCTGCAGGCGGGGACGGTCGGTCCCGACACCAGCCTCGCCGCTGAGCGCCGAGTAGAACGCCACCATGGGCGGACGCTTGTCCTTCGGCGGGTTCTTCAGCCGGTGCGTCAGCAGGCCCACGCGCGCCTCGCCCAGATAGCCCACGCGTTTCGGGATGCTGGCCAGGAAGGGCAGCAGCGCGCTCTTGAGCGAGTTGGGCAGCACGTAGGCGACGTCGAAGCGGCCCTCCAGCTGGCGTGCCAGCGCGCGCCGCGCCTTGAGCTGCAGGCCGCCGTGGGCAAAGGGAAATTCGATGACCTCGGCGACTCGGGGCATGGCGCGGTAGACCGGCGCCACCCAGGGCAGCGCACCGACGGTGAGACGTTCGCCGCGCGCGGCGAGGCGGCGCAGCAGCGGCTCGGTCATGACTGCATCGCCGATCCACTGCGGCGCAATGACAAGGGCCGCGATGTCGCGGCCCTTGGTGTCAGTGGTGCGCAGCGAAGTGCTCACCGGCCTTGAGCTTGTAGACGGTGCCGCAATAGGGACACTTGGCCTCGCCCGAGTGCGCCACATCCAGGTACACCTTGGGATGGGTGTTCCAGATCTTCATTTCGGCCTGGGGACTGGGGCAGTAGACGCCGCCCTGCGCATTCAGGTCCTTGGCCAGCAATTCAACCGTCTGCATGCTCATCTCGTGCTCCTCAAACCTTCGTCAGCCAGTGCGCGTACTTGGGATTGCGGCCGTTGACGATGTCGAAGAAGGCACTCTGGATCTTCTCCGTGATCGGGCCGCGCGAGCCGCTGCCGATCTCCACGCGATCGAGTTCGCGGATCGGCGTGACTTCGGCGGCGGTGCCGGTGAAGAAGGCCTCGTCGGCGATGTAGACCTCGTCGCGCGTGATGCGCTTTTGCACCACCTCCAGCCCCAGGTCCTTGGCGATGTGCAGCACCGTGTTGCGCGTGATGCCGTTGAGGGCACCGGCTGACAGGTCGGGCGTGTAGATCACGCCGTTCTTGATGACGAAGATGTTCTCGCCCGCGCCTTCGGAGACGAAGCCGGCGGTATCGAGCAGCAGCGCCTCGTCGTAGCCGTCGTCCGTGGCTTCCATATTGGCCAGGATGGAGTTGCTGTAGTTGCTCACCGCCTTGGCCTGCGTCATGGTGATGTTGACGTGGTGGCGCGAGTAGCTCGACGTCTTGACGCGGATGCCGCGCTTCATGCCCTCCTCACCCAGGTAGGCACCCCAGGCCCAGGCCGCCACCATCACGTGGATGGTGTTGCCCTTGGGCGAAACGCCCAGCTTCTTGTCCCCGATCCACACCAGCGGGCGGATATAGCAGCTCTCCAGCTTGTTGGTCCGCACGACTTCCTTCTGCGCCTCGTTGAGCTGCTCCATGCTGCAGGGCATCTTCATGCGCAGGATCTTGGCGCTGTTGAACAGGCGCTCGGTGTGCTCCTGCAGACGGAAGATGGCCGTGCCGTTGACGGTGTTGTAGGCACGCACGCCCTCGAAGGCGCCGCAGCCATAGTGCATCGTGTGGGTCAGCACGTGGACCTTGGCGTCACGCCACTCCACGAGCTGGCCATCCATCCAGATTTTTCCGTCACGGTCGGACATCGAGGTCGGTAGGGCGCTCATCGTAGGTTTCCTAGGTAGATCGGCCCGGCGGCAGCGGGCGCAAAATGGCTCAAAACGGCCATTTTACGGGGCCGGCGTTCCTGCGGCCGGTGCGCCCGCAGGCGCGTCGGCCGCCGCCGGGCGGCGGAAGTCCCAGCGCACCAGCTTGCCCTGCACAAACTCGCAGGTCACCGAAGCCTCGGACGGGTCGGTCCAGCGGTACTGCTCCGGCTGGGCCTCCGGCGCACTGAGCTGCTCGCCCAGGGAACGCGTGAGCGCCACCACGTGCAGCAGCGGCAGGCCCGGCTTGAGCCTGGCCTGCAGCATCACGGCGCTGCCCACATAGCCGACGGGGCTCCTGGCCGCGCGCTTGAGCACGTGCAGCATGCGATTGAAGTGCAGCAGCAGCCACATGACCAGTCCGCCGGCCACCAGGGCGACGCCGGGCCAGCGGTAGGCGCGGTAGGCCGCCACCAGCAGCAGCACGCCGCCGACGGGAACCAGGATCTTTTTCAGTTGCATGGGCCGATTGTCTCAGCCCCGGACCCGGCACTTCAGGCCGGCGGCCAGCGCACGGTCACGGCCAGGCCGCCCAGCTCGTCCGACCGCGCGACCTGCACCCGGGCCGCACTGACCTGGGCGATGCGGCGCACGATGGACCAGCCCAGGCCGCTGCCGGGCTGGCTCTGCCCGGGCGGGCGGTAGAAGCGCTCGCCCAGGCGGGCCAGCTCGTCCGGCGCCAGGCCCGGCCCGCTGTCTTCCACCTGCAGGACCAC
>JAJZUZ010000231.1 GCA_021845965.1 Pseudomonadota bacterium
GCAAGACAGTCAGGGCAGGGCTCCCGCTGTCCTCCGGCTCTTCCTTACTCGCTCTTGAGCTGATCGCGCGTGCGGCGCTGCGTCTGTTCCTGGGTGCGCAATTGCTCCTGGGTCTTGAGCAGGAGCTGTTCCTGGGCGCGCAGCTGATCCAGCGTCTGCAGGTGGATCTGCTCCTGGGTCTTCAACTGGTCGCGGGTCTGGGTCTTGAGCTGATCCTGGGTCTTCAGCTGGTCCCGGGTGCGGGTGAGCAACTGGTCCTGGGTGCGGATCTGGTCGCGCGTGCGGCTCAGCAGCTGATCCTGGGTGCGCAGCTGCTCGCGCGTGCGCTTCATCAGCTGGTCCTGGGTCTGGAGCCGGCTGCGTTGCTGTGCCTGCACCTGTTGCTGCGTCCGGCTCTGCTCCTGGGTCTGGACCTGCTGGGTCTGGCCTGCGCCCGCCCCGCCACCGCCGGGGCCGCCCGCCCCGTTGCCGCCACCACCGCCACCGCCACCACCGCCGCCTCCCCCGCCACCACCTCCACCTCCACCCCCCTGGGCAAACGCGACGCCGCCCAGGCTCATGACGAGCGCCATGGCCAGCGTCACGGGAATCATGATCTTCTTCATTGCATCCTCCATTTCGGTACTAGGAACGAGAACGGGACGGGGGCACGCCGGTCGCCGGTGCCGGGACCAGCCAGTGCCCTTGCCGAAACGCCACGTCTCGAAATTCAGTATGGCCGCCGGGGCGGCAGGCGCCTTGAGCCAGATCAAGTCCAGGCTTGCCCGCCCGGTACGGCCAGGTGCCGCGGAGGAGCCGGTCAGCGCGCCGGCGCCTCGTCGCGGTGCGGGGAGGGTGCCGCCGCCAGTTGCTGCGCCACCGCCTGCATCGCGCCCAGCGAACGGTCGCGCGGGCGCAGTTCGGGGGCGCCCGTGTACTGCCTGAAATTGCGCGCCATCGATTGCCGGTAGACCGGGTCGTAGTGGCCCAGCAGCAGCTCGCGCACCACGTCCTGCGTGCGGCCGCTGCGCACCTTCATCTTCCAGTCGTCCACCACCTGCTTGCCGCGCAATTCGGTCAGGGCATCCAGCCGCTCGCAGAAGGCCTCGCCGTTCTGCACGAAGAAGTCATAGTCCTCCAGCAGCAGGGCCACACGCTCCTCGTCGGGCAGCACCAGGTTCAGGCAGGGCGCGGCGCGCATGGCCTCGATCAGCGCGGACGGGATGGCCACGTTGCCGACCTTCTTGCTTTCGCTTTCCACGTAGACCGGGCGCGTCGGGCCCAGCTTGCGCAGGGCATCCCAGATGCGCGTGTCGAACTGCTTCTGGCTCGGCTGCGGCACGCCGGGAATCGCCCCCAGCACCGAGCTGCGGTGGTTGGCCAGGCCCTCCAGGTCCAGCACCTGGGCGCCGGTGTCCAGCAGGGCCTGCAGCAGGCGTGTCTTGCCCGAGCCGGTGGTGCCGCAGATCACGCGCCAGTCGAATAGCGGCGCCAGGCGCGGGATGTCCTGCAGCAGGGCATTGCGGAAGGCCTTGTAGCCACCCTCGATGAGCGTGACGCGAAAGCCGATCTCGCTCAGGATCAGGCTCAGCGAGCCGCTGCGCTTGCCGCCGCGCCAGCAATAGGTCAGCGGCTTCCAGTCCTTGGGCTGGTGCATCACCTCGCGCTCGATGTGGCCGGCGATATTGCGCGCGGCGATGGCCGCGCCGCGCTTCTTGGCTTCGAAGGCGTTGACCTGCTTGTACTCGGTGCCGACCAGCTTGCGCTCCTCGTTGTTGAGCGTGGGCCAGTTGACGGCGCCGGGCAGGTGGTCTTCGGCGTACTCGCCCTCGCTGCGCGCGTCGATGATGGTGTCGAACGCGTCCAGGCGCTGCAGGGCCTCTTCGGCGGTGATGGTGACAAGGGGCATCAGAGTAGCTTCTTGAGTTCGGGCCAGACGTTGTCCAGCATCAGCGGCTGCGCGTCGGCATTGGGGTGGATGCGGTCGCTCTGGAACAGGCGCGTGGGGTCGGCGCCATCGGCCACGCCCTTGAGGAAGAAGGGCACCAGGGCGGCCTTCTCGCTGCGCGCCACCTGGCGATACAGCTCGGCAAAGCGGCGCGCATAGTCGGCCCCGTAGTTGGGCGGCATCTGCATGCCCAGCAGCAGCACACGCGCGCCGGCTTTCCTGGCCTGCTGCGTCATCCAGGCCAGGTTGGCGCGCGTGGCGTCCAGCGCCAGGCCGCGCAGGGCGTCGTTGCCGCCCAGCTCGATGACCACCACGGCCGGCTTGTGCTGCGCCAGCAGGGCCTGCAGGCGCGAGCGGCCGCCGTAGGTGGTCTCGCCGCTGATGCTGGCATTGACCACCGGCACGGCTTTCTGCTCCCGCGCCAGGCGCTGTTCCAGCAGGCTGACCCAGCCGCTGCCGCGCGGCAGGCCGTATTCGGCGCTCAGTGAGTCGCCCAGCACCAGCACGGTGCGCTCGCCGGCCTGAGCGGGTGCCCAGGCGGCACACAACAGCACCAGCGCGCCCAGCAGGTGGCGGGCCCAGGTCGGAAAGTGGCAGGAAATCGACATCATCTCGATCGCGGCAGTGGAGAAACGGCGGCACCCTGCCGCCCGGTCGGCTATTGTCCGCGATCCCGTCCGCCGCCTCCCGGACGGGGCACGAGGATCGGCGTGACATCGCTCGAGGCCGCCAGTGCCCCGGTTCCCAGGATGGGCATTGACCCCAACAGCCCTGCGCAGTGCGGGGATTCGGCGTCTAATCGCCGCCAGTCGTTGCCGCCAGGTAAGGCGACGACAGCCAAGAAAAAGGGACAACACATGATCAACCTGACCGTCAACGGCAAGGCCAGCGCGCTGGCCGCCGACCCCAATACGCCCCTGCTGTGGGTACTGCGCGAGGAACTCAAGCTCACCGGCACAAAATTCGGCTGCGGCGTGGCGCTGTGCGGCGCCTGCACCGTGCACGTGGATGGCGTCCCGGTGCGCTCCTGCTCGACACCGCTGTCGGCCGCCGCCGGCAAGCCGGTGGCCACCATCGAGGGCGCGGCCCAGGGCCGTATCGGCCGGGCCGTGCAGGCCGCCTGGGCCAGCGTCGACGTGCCGCAGTGCGGCTACTGCCAGAGCGGCCAGATCATGAGCGCCGTGGCTCTGCTGAGCGAAACGAAGTCGCCCAGCGACGCCGACATCGACGCCGCCATGAGCGGCAACATCTGCCGCTGCGGCACCTACAACCAGATCCGCGCGGCCATCAAGGAAGCGGCCCGCAGCCTGCGCGAAGGAGCCTGACATGACCACCATGAACTCTTCCGCCC
>JAJZUZ010000232.1 GCA_021845965.1 Pseudomonadota bacterium
TCAGCACCACCCAGCGCCTGGTGGATGTGACGGAAGAGGATTACGACTACGTGCTGGGCACCAACACCCGGGGCGCCTTCTTCGTGGCGCAGGAAGTGGGCAAGCGCATGCTGGCGCGTGCCAAGGGCGCGGCGCCGGGTACCTACACCGGCGGGCGCATCGTCAACATCGCCTCCATGGCCGGCCTCAAGGTCCTGCCGCAGATCGGCGTCTACTGCATGAGCAAGGCCGCCGTGATCCACATGAGCAAGGCCATGGCCACCGAGTGGGGCAAGTTCGGCATCAACGTCAATGCGCTGTGTCCGGGCTACATCGACACCGAAATCAACCACCACCACTGGCAGACCGAGCAGGGCCAGAAGCTCATCAGCATGCTGCCGCGCAAGCGCGTGGGTCAGCCGGCCGACCTGGATGCCGTGCTGGTCATGCTGTGCGCCAAGGAGAGCCATTTCATCAACGGCGCGGTGATTGCGGCCGACGACGGTTTCGCCGTCTGAGGGTGACCCCGCGGGGGCTGGCGGTGGGCCTGCAATGCGGCGCACAATAGGCGGCCACGCCCGTACTGCCATGCCCGCTCTCAAAGTCCTTCCCGCCGAACTGCGCCTGACCGTGGACCCCACGGCCCTGGGCTTTGCCGACACGTCCGAGCTGCTGCAGCACCCCCTGCCCTGGATCGGGCAGGAGCGCGCCGAACAGGCCGCGCGTTTCGGCCTGGCCATGGACCAGCCGGACTACAACCTCTTCGTGCTGGGCGAGGTGGGCAGCGGGCGCACCACGCTGCTGTGCCAGATGATGCGCGAGCTGGCGGCCAGCCGGCCGGTGCCGCCCGACCTGTGCTACCTGCACAACTTCGATGCGCCCGAGCACCCGCGCGCGCTGCGCATGCCGCCGGGCCAGGGGCGCCAGCTGCGCAGCCTGATGCAGCAGCTGGTCAAGACCCTGCAGGCCGAGATCCCCAAGCGCCTGGGCGGCGAGGATTTCCGCGCCGAGAGCGAGCACCTGCAGAAGACCTACAAGGCCGAGGAGGCGCGGGCCTACGGCGAGCTGGATGCCTTTGCCGAGGCGCGCCACTTCGCGCTGATGCGCGACCAGGGCCACATGGTCTTCACGCTGCGCGACGAGCAGGGCGAGCCCATGACCGAGGGCAAGGTGCTGGGCCTGCCCAAGGAACGCCGGGTCGAGATGGACCGGCTGGAAGAGGAGCTGCGCGGCGAGATCACCCGGTTCCTGGACAAGACGCGCGCCATGGAGCGCGTCATGAACGAGGGCCTGGCCGCGCTGCGGCGCCAGATCATCAAGCCCTTGCTGGAGCACGAACTGCAGGAGATCCGCAACGAGCTGCGCAAGCAGATCAAGGACACGGTCAAGCTCGGCAGCTACCTGGACCAGGTGGCGCACGACGTGCTGGAGACCCTCGAGCTGTTCCAGCCGGGCGACGAGGAAGATGGCGAGGAGGGCGTGCGCGCCGCCGCGCTGGCCGAGGTGCTGGCGCGCTACAGCGTGAACCTGGTGGTGGACAACCAGGGCCGCGAGGGGGCGCCGGTGATCGTCGAGGACAACCCCCTGTTTCGTACCCTCTTCGGCAGCATCGAATACCAGACCGAGAGCGACGTGCTGGTGACCGACTACACCCGCATCCGCGCCGGCAGCCTGCTCAAGGCGCATGGTGGTTTCCTGCTGCTGCACCTTTCGGACCTGCTGGCCGACGAGCCGGTGTGGGAGAAGCTGCGCCGCTTCCTGCGCAGCGGGCGGCTGCAGATCGAGGAGCCGGGCATGATCTACGCGCCCATCGCCGCGGTCTCGCTGCAGCCGGAGCCGGTGGACGTGGACGTGAAGATCGTGCTGGTGGGCTCGGTGGACGAGTACTACGCCGTGCAGGAGGGCGACCCGGAATTTGCGCGGCGTTTCCGCTGCAAGGTGGATTTTGCCGAGAGCTTCACCGCCACGGCCGACACGCGCCAGGCGACGGCCATCTTCGTGGCGCACACCTGCCGCAAGCTGGGCCTGCCCCACTTCAGCGCGGCCGCCGTGGCCGCCCTGCTGGAGGAGGCGCACCGCGAGGCCGATGACCAGACGCGCCAGAGTGCCATCTTCGCGCACACGGAGGCGCTGCTGATGGAGGCGGCCGCCGTGGCGCGTGCGCGCGGTGCGACGCTGGTGGAGGCGTCGGATGTGGAGGCCGCGCGCGTGGCGCGCATGCACCGGCACGATTACCCGGAGCAGCGCCTGCAGGAAACCATTGCCGACGGCGAACGCCTGCTGGACCTGGGCGGCGAGAAGGTGGCCCAGGTCAATGGCCTGACCGTGGTGGACCTGGGCGACTACCGCTTCGGCTTCCCGGTGCGCGTGACCGCGCGCACCCATGCCGGCGACGAGGGCCTGCTCAATATCGAGCGCGAGGTGGAGCTTTCGGGCCCCATCCACGACAAGGGCGTGCTCATCCTGCACAGCTACCTGGCCTCGCTGTTCGTGCACATCACGCCGCTGGCGCTCAACGCGGCCATCGTGTTCGAGCAGGAGTACAGCGGCGTCGAAGGTGACTCGGCCTCCTTCGCCGAGTTCGGCGCGCTGCTTTCATCGATTGCGGGCGTGCCGGTGCGCCAGGCCATCGCCGTCACGGGCGCGCTGAACCAGCACGGCGAGATGCTGCCGGTGGGTGGCATCAACGAGAAGATTGAGGGTTTCTTCCGCAGCTGCGAGATGATGGGGCTCACGGGCCAGCAGGGCGTGCTGATCCCGCGCCGCAACCGCCGCCACCTCATGCTCGACCCGCGTGTGGTGGAGGCGGTGGCCATGGGGCGCTTCCATATCTGGACGGCCGAAAGCGCGGCCGAGGCCATGGAGCTGCTGACGGGGCTGCCCTTCGGCACGCTGGACGCGAGCGGCAACTACCCGGACGACACTGTGCTCGGCCGCGCCCAGGTCACGCTGCAGGATTACCGGCGCGCCTCGCAGGCGACAGCCAAGGCCCCGCGCAAGGGGCGCAAGCCGGCGGGACTGAAATAGGGGCTGGCCGGCCGACGCTCAGCGAGGTCTGGCCTTGAGGGCCGCGGTGTAGGCCTCTTTCAGGTCGCGGTATTCCTCGCAGGAGAAGAAACAGATGCGGTCCAGGGCGTCGAGGTGTTCCTTGGCCTTGTCCAGCCGCCCCAGCTCGATGTAGGCCACGCCGATGTACTCATGGGCGCCGCGGTGGTTGGGGTCGAGCGCCAGCGCCCTCTCGTAGGCGGCCAGCGATTCGTCGTAGCGTTTCAGATGCCGGTAGCCGTAGCC
>JAJZUZ010000233.1 GCA_021845965.1 Pseudomonadota bacterium
ACGCCACGAATCGCAGATTTGAAAGTGAACAGGAAAGTCAATGAAATCAACGATCTACCAACACCACCTCCGCGCCAGTGCTAGCTTTTCGTACCGTCACTTATTGCACTGAAAACGAGGAGACCCCCAGCAGCGCGTGCAGGCCAGCGAGCGACGCCATGGCGGCGAGATCCGCGTCTATATCGAGGCTGGCCTGCCCACCCGCTACGCCTGGCGGCGCGGCACGCTGCGCGAGATCGTACGTGCGCGGGCCCTGAGCATCTTCGGCAAGCTGCGAGTCTGGGACACCGAGCACAACAACGGCGTGCTGATCTATCTGCTGCTGGCGGAACGCGCGATCGAGATCGTGGCCGACCGCGGCATCGCCCGGCAGGTTCCGCCCGAGGACTGGCAGGCCATGATCGCGCGCATGGCTGTTGCGTTCCGCGAAGAGCGCTTTGAAGATGGCCTCACCCAGGCCCTGGAGGAAGTCTCGGCCGTCTTGGTCGAGCACTTCCCGCTGACGGCCGGGATGGCCAACCCGAACGAGCTACCCGATCGCCCCGTAATCGCCCCGTGATCGCCCCGTGATCGCGCTTGAGTGCCGCGCGGCGCTGTGCGACCTGGGCCAGCGTTGACCCGGGCGGGCGTCGCTTCGACCGAGTGAGGAAGCGCCCCCAAAAAACAAGGCCCCGCGCATCGCTGCCGGGGCCTTGCATCTGCCGGTTGCACCGGCGGCGGTCGCAACCGCTTATTTTTTCTTCAGGTACTTGCGCAGCGCGGCAATCTCGGCCGCGGCAATCGCCAGTTCCGACTGGGCTTTGGCCAGATCCAGATCGCTCTTGGCGTTCTTGATCGCTTCCTCGGCAGCCTGGCGGGCTTCGTTGGCCTTCTCCTCGTCGAGGTCCTTGCCGCGCACGGCGGTGTCGGACAGGACGGTGACGCAGTCGGGCTGCACTTCGAGGATGCCTCCGGCGACGAAGACGAACTCTTCCTTGCCGTCAGCCATCTCGATGCGCACGGAGCCCGGCTTGATGCGCGTGATCAGCGGGGTGTGACGCGGATAGATGCCGAGCTCGCCCGCTTCGCCGGGCAGCGCGACAAAGCGCGCCTCGCCCGAGAAGATGGACTCTTCGGCACTGACCACATCGACGTGGATCGTGTTCATGGGAACTCCTTGGGTTGAGCGTTCTGCGTTTGGCGTTGAGCGGGAGTTGCGCTGCGCGCGCTCCGCTCAACGCTCAACCTCATCAGATCTTCTTGGCTTTTTCGAACGCTTCGTCGATGGTACCGACCATGTAGAAGGCCTGCTCGGGCAGGTGGTCGCACTCGCCAGCCACGATCATCTTGAAGCCGCGGATGGTCTCGGCCAGCGGCACGTACTTGCCCGGCGCGCCGGTGAACACCTCGGCCACGTGGAAGGGCTGCGACAGGAAACGCTGGATCTTGCGCGCGCGCGCCACGGTCAGCTTGTCTTCCGGCGCCAGTTCGTCCATGCCCAGGATCGCGATGATGTCGCGCAGTTCCTTGTAGCGCTGCAGGGTGCCCTGCACGGCGCGGGCCACGGTGTAGTGCTCCTCGCCCACGACCTGCGGGTCGAGCTGGCGGCTGGTGGAGTCCAGCGGGTCCACGGCGGGGTAGATACCCAGCGAGGCGATGTCACGGCTCAGCACCACAGTGGAGTCCAGGTGGGCGAAGGTGGTGGCGGGCGACGGGTCGGTCAGGTCGTCGGCCGGCACATACACGGCCTGGATGGACGTGATGGAGCCGACCTTGGTCGACGTGATGCGCTCCTGCAGGCGGCCCATTTCCTCGGCCAGCGTCGGCTGGTAGCCCACGGCGGAAGGCATCCGGCCCAGCAGGGCGGACACTTCGGTACCGGCCAGGGTGTAACGGTAGATGTTGTCCACGAAGAACAGCACGTCCTTGCCTTCGTCACGGAAGGCTTCGGCCATCGTCAGACCGGTCAGCGCCACGCGCAGACGGTTGCCCGGGGGCTCGTTCATCTGGCCGTAGACCATGGCCACCTTGGAGTCGCCCAGGCTCTCCTGGTTCACGACGCCGGCGTCCGACATCTCATGGTAGAAGTCGTTGCCCTCACGGGTACGCTCACCCACGCCGGCAAACACGGACAGACCCGAGTGCGCCTTGGCGATGTTGTTGATCAGCTCCATCATGTTCACGGTCTTGCCCACGCCGGCGCCGCCGAACAGGCCGACCTTGCCGCCCTTGGCAAACGGGCAGACCAGGTCGATCACCTTGATGCCGGTTTCCAGCAGTTCGGTGGAGGGCGACAGCTCGTCATAGGCCGGGGCCTTGCGATGGATGGAGGCCGTCTGGGTCTGGGCCACGGGACCACGTTCGTCGATGGGGTTGCCCAGCACGTCCATGATACGGCCCAGGGTGGCCTTGCCCACGGGCACGGTGATGGGGTTGCCGGTGTTGGTCACGGTCAGGCCGCGACGCAGGCCGTCGGAAGAACCCAGGGCGATGGTACGGACCACGCCGTCGCCGAGCTGCTGCTGCACCTCCAGCGTCAGGGCCGAACCTTCCATCTTCAGGGCGTCGTAGACCTTGGGCATCTGGTCGCGCGGGAACTCAACGTCCACCACGGCGCCGATACACTGAACAATCTTGCCTTGTACTTGAGCCATTTTTTGCTCCGTTAATTTGAATCTGTAACCTGTCGTCCGGTCGGCTGCTTAGACGGCAGCAGCGCCCGCCACAATTTCCGACAGCTCTTTCGTGATGCCGGCCTGGCGGGTCTTGTTGTAGACCAGCTTGAGCTCGGAGATCACGCTTCCCGCGTTGTCGGTGGCGGCCTTCATGGCCACCATGCGGGCGGACTGTTCCGATGCCATGTTCTCGGCCACGGCCTGGTAGACCAGCGCTTCCACGTAGCGGACCAGCAGCTCGTCGATGACAGACTGCGCGTCGGGTTCGTAGATGTAGTCCCAGTCGTGCTGTGGACCGCTGGCCTGGGCCTCGTCCTGCATCTTCTGCGCCGACAGCGGCAGCAGCTGCTCGACCATGGGCTCCTGCTTCATCGTGTTGATGAACTTGGTGTAGCAGACGTACACCGCGCTCAGCTCGCCACGCGTATAGGCATCGAGCAGCACCTTGACAGGGCCGATCAGCTTGTCCAGGTGCGGCGTGTCGCCGAGCTGGATGGACTGCGAAACCACCTTGGCACCGATGCGGTTGAGGAAACCCAGACCCTTGTTGCCGATGGCCACGGTCTGCGCGCTGATGCCCGCAGCCTGCAGCTCGCGC
>JAJZUZ010000234.1 GCA_021845965.1 Pseudomonadota bacterium
GTTTCAGGTTTTCGATTGGATGAACTGGACGATGCGTTGCGCGGCCTCGACGCACTCGGCGGTCTCGGCCACCAGCGCCATGCGCACCCGACCGGCGCCGGGATTGAAGCCGCGGGCTTCGCGCGCCAGGTAGCTGCCAGGCAGAACGGTGACATTGTAAAGAGCGTAGAGCTCGCGGGCGAACTCGGTGTCGCTGCCGCCCACACCGGCCCAGAGATAGAAGGCGGCGTCGGGCAGGTCCACGTCCATCACCGGCGCCAGCAGCGGCGTGACGGCGGCGAACTTCTGGCGGTACTGGTTGCGGTTTTCCACCACGTGCTGTTCGTCGTTCCAGGCCGCAATGCTGGCGGCCTGCACCACATGGCTCATGGCGCTGCCGTGGTAGGTACGGTAGAGCAGGAACTGCTTCATGATGGCCGCGTCGCCCGCCACAAAGCCGCTGCGCATGCCCGGTACATTGCTGCGCTTGGACAGGCTGGTGAGGGCCACCAGGTTCCGGAAGTCGCTGCGGCCCAGCCTGACGGCGGCTTCCAGCCCGCCCAGCGGCGGTTCGTCCCGGAAGTAGATCTCGCTGTAGCACTCGTCGGAGGCGATCACGAAGCCGTAGCGGTCGCTGAGCTCGAACAGCTTCTTCCACTCCTCCAGCGGCATCACGGCACCCGTCGGGTTGCCGGGCGAGCACGTGAAGATCAGCTGGGTACGGGCCCAGACCTCGGGGGGCACGCTGTCCCAGTCGACCGCGAAGTTGCGCGCCGGATCGCTGGGCACGTACCAGGGCTGGGCGCCCGCCAGCAAGGCTGCGCCTTCGTAGATCTGGTAGAAGGGATTGGGGCACAGCACCACGGCACCGGCTTGGGTGCCATCCACCACCGTCTGCGTGAGGGCGAACAGCGCCTCACGCGAGCCATTGACCGGCAGCACCTGCGTGCCGGGGTTGACGCTGACGCCATAGCGCCGCTGCAGCCAGCCGGCCACGGCTTCCTTCAGCGCCGGTTCGCCCGCGGTGGCCGGGTAGCCGGCCAGGCCGGTCTCAAGCGCGGCGCTCAGCGCGGTCTTGATGAAGTCCGGCGTGGGGTGCTTGGGTTCGCCGATGCCCAGGCTGATCGGGCGGTAGGCCGGGTTGGGCGTGACGCCGGCAAAGAGCTGCCGCAGCCGCTCAAAGGGGTAGGGCTGCAGCTTGTGGAGCAGGGGATTCATGGATGGAATTATCCAGGAACTCCCCGCCCGGGGGCGCCAGGGACGCCGCCGGACTCAGAGGGGGCTGCGCCTGTTCGAGGCCAGCACCTTCTGCGTCAGCAGGTCGATGGAGAGCACCAGCGAGATGCCAACGGCCATGACCAGCACCATCATCGGCAGATCGGTGCCGATGATGACGCCGAAACCGCGTGGCGCCGCGAATCGATCGGCCGTCGTGCATACGAAATCGGCGGCGGCCATGCCGGTGTAATGCATGGCACAGACGGCAATGGCCATGACCACCGCGGCGAGCAGGCGCAGGGCGACCGGCTTGGTGTTGAAGGCCAGCCAGAGGGCGGCGGTCGCGGCGACCACGGCAATGACAATCGAGACCGCAACCAGCAGGAAGGACCAGCTGATGTAGCCGCCAAAACGCATGCCGTACATGCCCAGATAGTGCATCACGCCCACGCCCAGCCCCAGGCTGGCGCCGGCAGTGAACAGGCGCTTGAGACTGGACGGATCACGCGCCACGTAGGTCAGGCCGAAGCCGGTCGATACGGCCACGACCAGCAGGGAGAGGATGGTCTCGGTCATGGAGTAGCCGACGCGCAGGTCGAGGCGCAGGGCCGCCATGCCCACAAAGTGCATGGTCCAGACGCCGATGCCGCCCAGGGCCAGGGTGGCGGCCAGCAGGTCGAAGCGGTTGATGGCCCCGCGCGGGCCGATGATGCGGCGTGCGGCAGACAGGGCGACAAAGGAGCCAATGAAGGCGATGAGAAAGGACAGCGCGACGTAGGTTTCGTCGTAGCTGGAGGTCACGGCTGAATTCATGAACGAGGCGCTCCAAAGGGGAGCCCGATGCTAGTCCGCAAGGATTGCCCACACTTGACGTCGGTCAATTTTTTCGGGACCGTTGCGTGCGGAACCTCACAGTCCTGTCGCAGAATGAGACAGCCGGGACGCTGTTCGCGCCCGGTTCCCGGCCTCGGCTGGAGCGGGACCTAGGTCTTGGTCAGGTAGTGCAGGACCAGCTTGTCCTGCTGGCTGAGGCCCTGGAACGCCACCCCGGTGATGTGGGCTGCTTCGGCGGCGTTGCGGCTGGCGTGGCAGACGGCGGCCTTGGCGGTCAGCGTCGTGGGTGCGCCCTCCACCTCCGCCTGGAGCGTCAGGGCAATGATCTGCCCGACCGCGGCCGTCGCCTCCGCCGTGGTGACCATGGCGCCCTGCGGGCTGAGGTCCACCACCATGCCGTGCAGGCTGCGGCTGTCGGCCTGCACCGTGACCGGCCACCGCACACGGGTGCGCATGGACTGGCGCACCTGGCGCGCGTCCACGGTCTCCGGGTAGGCGAGCAGGGCGTACACGAAGGGCTGCACATAGGTCTGCAACACCTTGCTGATGAAGGAGAACTCGTGCTGGCCGGTGAAGCCGCGCACGATGCAGACTTCACCTTCGCGCAGACCGGTGTCTTCGCCCTCGGGCCCCTGCGGGCCGACCATGATGCCGCGCTTCTCGATCGCACCGAAGAGCTGCGCTTCCGTCTTGCTCGCCCCTTCGACGAGCCGGCGCACCTGCAGGGCGATGCCCGGCCGCACGTTGAGCTCCTTGAGGGGGACCTTGACGATGTTGAGAGCGCTGTCGTTGCTGGCCTGGTTCATGCGATGGCGGGGACTGTTGGTCGAATGGTGAGCGAATCTACACGCAACTTGGGCGACCCGCGTCAGCGCGGTCGCCGGCTGTGTGAAGAAATGCAACCGGACCGGGTTTTCCCGTAGCACAAATCAGCGCCCCGGCAGCGCCTGGATGGCGGGGCCAGGACGGTATGATTCCACGCTTGGCCCCACGACAGAACTCCTTACCGTGCGTCTCACCTCGATCAAGCTTTCCGGTTTCAAGTCCTTCGCCGAACCGACCAATTTCATGCTGCCCGGCCAGCTGGTGGGCGTGGTCGGCCCCAACGGCTGCGGCAAGTCCAACATCATGGACGCGGTGCGCTGGGTGCTGGGCGAGAGCCGCGCCAGCGAGCTGCGCGGCGAGTCCATGCAGG
>JAJZUZ010000235.1 GCA_021845965.1 Pseudomonadota bacterium
GGTACGCAATCTCCAGCATCTCGCGCGCCTGCGCCGGCAGCGCCCCCAAGGCCCCGCCGCAGGCCAGCCCCAGCGCGCCGCCGATCGACGTCAGCGGCGTACGCAGCTCGTGGCTCACCGTCGACACAAACTCCGACTTCAGCTGCTCCGCCCGCTTGCGCTCCGTGATATCCATATTGGTGCCGATCATGCGCAGGGCGCGCCCTGCGGCGTCGCGCCCGACCACGCGGCCGCGGCTCTCTACCCAGATCCAGTGCCCCTGGCGATGGCGCACACGATGTTCGGCGACGTAGTCCGGCTGCTCGCCCTTGATCACCGCCAACACCCGGGCCTGCAGCAGCTGTGCCTCCTCGGGCGGCACGCTGGCGAGCAAATCAGCCAGCGTCGTGACCCGTTCCTCCGCTGCTTCACCGATGAACGGCCCCCAGCGCGCGTCCAGCGTCACCAGCCCGGTCTGCAGATTCGCGTCCCACAGACTGATGTGGGCGGCGTTCATGGCCATCTGCAGCCGCTCTTCGCTGCTGCGCAGTGCTTCCGTGGCGTGGCGCCGCTCGGAGATGTCCAGTGACAGACCGACATAGCCGAACAGGCTGCTGTCCTCGTCGCGCAGTGTGGAAACGGTCAGCTCCACCGGAACCAGCTGGCCATCCTTGCGGCGATAGTGCCATTCGTGCGTATCGGCGTCACCGCTGGCGATCAGGGCGTTGCGCCAGTGCACCGGCCGCCCCAGCTGCAGGCTGAGTTCGGCCGAGCGGGCCTCCAGCTCCGAGCGCACGTGCAGGGCTTCGAGTATGTCCTTGCCGACCAGTTCCTCCGGCGTATAGCCCAGCAGCCGGCAGGTGGCGGGGTTGACGCTGGTCAGCACTCCCTGCGCATCGGTGGTGATGATGGCTACGGCGGCACTGTCGAGCAGGGCCTGCTGGAAGCGCGCCCGCTGGCTAAGCGCCTTGCGCAGCTGCTTCTCGCGCCGCAGCAGCAGGCGCTGTTCCATCTGCCGCACTACCTGGCGTGCCAGCATGCCCAGCGCCTTTTTCTGCGTCTCGCCCAGCGTGCGCGCGGCGGTGTCGATCACACACAGCGTGCCCACGGCCTGCCCACCGGGTGTGCGCAGCGGCGCACCGGCGTAGAAGCGGATGTGGGGCGCACCGGTCACCAGGGGGTTGTCGGCAAAACGCGGATCCTGGCGGGCGTCAGGAATCTCGAAGATCTCGTCGTCCTGGCGGATGGCGTGCGCGCAGAAGGACATGCTGCGCGGCGTCTGCTCGGTCTCCAGGCCGATGCGGCTCTTGAACCATTGCCGGTTCGCATCGATGAGCGACACCAGCGCGATCGGCACGCCGCAGATCTGCGCCGCCAGGCCGGTGATCTCGTCGAACTCCTGCTCGGGCGGCGTATCGAGGATGCGGTAGCGGTACAGGGCGGCCAGGCGATCGGCCTCTTGCTCGCCGTTGGGGGCTGAATTCATGCGGACGGGAAATGGCTTGGTGCACGTCGCTTGTCGACCGCCCAAAGCGGGGCCACTGCCAACTGTTGCACACCGGCTCCACTTTAACGGCCCGCCCACGCCCTGACAATGGCCGATTGCGCCTGGGCAGTGAGATAATTCCGCCTGTCGCATCACCGGAGATCGCTCCTTGGAAACCAGCCCTAGTTGCTAGCTTCCAGTTCCCTCATGTGCATCGGGGGCTGGAAGCGCAGCCCGTCCCCATTCATCACACGATGCCCCGCAAACCGAGGGAGTGAGCCATGCTCAACATCTTCACGCTCGCCAACGGCCGGCTCTTCCAGGAGGAGATCGAGTCGCTGGAGGAGCTCTCCAGATTCCAGCCGATCTGGGTCGACCTGGAGTCGCCCACACTCGAAGAAAAGCGCTGGGTCAAGCAGTATTACGGCCTGTCCATCCCGGAAGACGCGATGGCCGAGGACATCGAGGAATCCGCCCGCTTCTATGAGGAAGACAATGGCGAGCTGCACATCCGCAGCGACTTCCTGATCGCCGACGACGAGGAGCCGCGCACGGTGCGCGTGGCCTTCATCCTCAACCTGGTCAACGACACGCTCAAGAGCAAGGGCGTGCTGTTCTCCATCCATGACGAGGACCTGCCGGTCTTCCGCCTGCTGCGCATGCGCGCGCGCCGCATGCCCGGCCTGATCAGCGACGCCAAGGAAGTGCTGCTCAAGCTCTTCGACGGCGACGCGGAATACTCCGCCGACACGCTGGAAGATATCTACGACGAGCTGGAGCAGGCGAGCAAGCTGGTGCTTTCGGGCGACGTCACCGATGCCCTGGCCGGCGAGGTGCTGGGCGCGATTGCGCGCCAGGAAGACCTGAACGGCCGCATCCGCCGCAACGCCATGGACACCCGCCGCGCGGTGAGCTTCATGATGCGCAGCCGCATGCTCAATGCCGAGCAGTTCGAGGAAGCGCGCCAGATCCTGCGTGATCTGGACTCGCTGGACTCGCACACGGCCTTCCTGTTCGACAAGATCAACTTCCTGATGGATGCGACGGTCGGCTTCATCAACATCAACCAGAACAAGATCATCAAGATCTTCTCGGTGGCCAGCGTGGCGCTGCTGCCGCCGACGCTGGTGGCCAGCCTGTACGGCATGAACCTCCATTTCCCGGAGATCGCCTGGCTGGGCAAGCTCGGCTACCCCTACGTGCTGGGGCTGATGATCGCCAGCGCGCTGGTGCCCATGTGGTACTTCCGCAAGCGGGGCTGGTTGAAGTAGCTCCCCCCTGTTGACCGCTCACGGCGTGTAGCGGTCCTCCTCCCTCAAGGGGGCAACGCCAGTGGCCCGGCGAAGCCGGTTCCACGGCGTTTTCCCGAATGGGAACCTTTTAGGCCTGGTCTGTTTTCAGCTCGCGCACGAACTCGTCGAGGATGGCCAGGGCGTAGCGGCTGGCGACTTCGGTAACGAACTTCGGGAAGTCCAAGTGCGCCGTGTCATCGGCACGATCGGAGATGGTGCGCATGGCGGCGAAGGGGATGCCGTAGTCATGGCAGACCTGGGCGACAGCGGCGCCCTCCATCTCCACTGCCAGCGGCGGATGGCCGGCCTCGCTGAGTGCGGCGTGCAAGGCGCGCGCTTCCTCGGCGGCGGAGACAAAACGGTCGCCGCTGGCGATCAGGCCGTGGTGGACCGCGGCCTGTAGGCCCAGCCGATCCAGACCGGCGCGCGTCGCGGCCAGCAGCGCCTC
>JAJZUZ010000236.1 GCA_021845965.1 Pseudomonadota bacterium
GTGGTCGCCGCGCTGGCCGCGCTGTTCACCCTGATCGGCCTGAACCTGGCGGGCGTGTTCGAGTTCGGCCAGTTCGCGCCCTCTTCGCTGGCCGCCTTCCAGGCGCGCCATCCGGTGATCGACGCCTTCTTTACCGGCGTGCTGGCGGTGGCGGTGGCCTCGCCCTGCACGGCGCCCTTCATGGGCGCCTCGCTGGGCCTGGCGGTGGCGCTGCCGGCATTGCAGGCGCTGCTGATCTTCGCGGCCATCGGCCTCGGGCTGGCACTGCCCTATCTGCTCGCCAGCTTCATCCCGGCCTTTGCGCGCGCCCTGCCCAAGCCCGGCGCATGGATGGATGCCTTGCGCAAGCTGCTCGCCTTCCCCATGTTCGGCACCGTGGCCTGGCTGGTCTGGGTGCTGGGCCACCAGAACGGCGTCGATGGCGCCGGCGCCCTGCTGGCCCTGCTGGTGGCCTTCAGCGCCGTGATCTGGTCGTTCACGCTGGCCGGCCGCATGCGCGCGGTGCTGGCCACGCTGCTGCTGGCCCTGGGCGCCTGGCTGGCGTGGACCCTCGGCCCGGTGATCGTCAGGAACGACGACGAGCCCGTGAGTGCATCCGCAGCGCCCGGCGAGCGCTGGCAGCCCTGGGCACCCGGGCTGGTGGAGCAGCTGGTGGCAGCGGACCAGACGGTGTTTGTCGACTTCACTGCCGCCTGGTGCGTCACCTGCCAGTACAACAAGAAGACCACGCTGGCCGACGCCGGCGTGCTCGCCGACCTGGATGCGAAGAAGGTGGTGCAGCTGCGTGCCGACTGGACGCGCCGCGACCCGGCCATCACCGCGGCACTGGCCCAGCTGGGCCGCAGCGGCGTGCCGGTCTATGTGTTCTACAAGAAGGGCCGCGCGCCGCTGGTGCTCTCCGAGGTGCTGAGCGTGCCCGAAGTGCGCCAGGCGCTGGCCGGCCTCTGAGCCCGGGCGCGACCGGACCGGCGACATGAACACCGAGCTGGACGATGTGCGCGCCATCCTGCGCGACTGCCGCACCGTGGCCGTGGTCGGCCTGTCGCCGCGGCCCGAGCGCGACAGCCACCGCGTGGCACGCTACATGCTGCAGCAGGGCTGGCGCATCGTGCCCGTCAACCCGGTGGCGGCCGGCCAGACCATCCTGGGAGAGCCGGTCTACCCCAGCCTCGCCGAGGCGGCGAAACACGCGCACATCGATCTGGTGGACTGCTTTCGCAACAGCGCCGACATCCCGCCCATCGTCGACGAGGCCATCGCCATCGGGGCGCCGGCGCTGTGGCTGCAGCTGGGCGTGCAGCACGCCGGCGCAGTGGCCAAGGCGCGCGCCGCCGGCCTGCGCGTGGTGGAGAATCGCTGCCTGATGGTCGACCACGCCAACCACCCCCAGCCATGACCGAAGCCAGCCCCCACGACGCCGAACCGATCTACGTACCGCATGCGGAGTTTCGTGCCGGCCTGCCGGCCGGGCGCTTTCGCCTCATCGTCAACCCGGACCGCGCGCGCAAGTACGTCAAGCACCGGCTCATGCTGACCGCGCTCATCCTGCCCATCATCGGCGCCGGCATCGGCGTGGCCTACTTCGGCCACCCCTGGACCGGCCTGGTCCTGGTGTTGCTGGGCATCGCCGCACACCGTCTCGTGGCCCACCAGGCGCCCAAGATCCTGCTGCACATGTGCCTGCGCGATGCCCGCATCTACCGCGAGGCGATCGACTTCGAGATCCTGGAAGTGCGGCTGGCGCGCTGATTCCCGGCAGGAGGCCGGCCGAGCCGCCACCGGGCCGCCCGAAGGCGGTGAGCGCCCCCTCGGGGCCAGCGAACGACACGCAGTGCGTGAGCGTGGGGGCCACATTCGCCGGCCTGCGACAATCGGGGGTATGAGTTCCAGCTTCGCTCCCCTGCAAAACGACACCTTCCTGCGCGCCTGCCTGCGCCAGGCTACCGACTACACGCCGCTGTGGCTGATGCGCCAGGCCGGCCGCTACCTGCCCGAGTACTGCGCCACCCGCGCCAAGGCCGGCAGCTTCATGGGCCTGGCGACCAACGTGGACTACGCCACCGAAGTCACGCTGCAGCCGCTGGAGCGCTACCCATTGGACGCCGCGATCCTGTTCTCCGACATCCTGACCGTGCCCGATGCCATGGGCCTGGGTCTGTCCTTCGCCCAGGGCGAGGGCCCGCGCTTTGCCACCGCCGTGCGCGATGAAGCCACCGTTGCCCGGCTGGCGGCACCGGACCTGGACAAGCTGCGTTATGTCTTTGACGCCGTCACCTCGATCCGCAAGGCCCTGAACGGCCGCGTGCCGTTGATCGGCTTTTCCGGCAGCCCCTGGACGCTGGCCTGCTACATGGTCGAGGGCGCCGGCTCGGACGACTACCGCCTGGTCAAGAGCATGCTCTACGCCCGCCCGGACCTGATGCACCGCATCCTGCAGGTGAACACCGATGCCGTGGCTGCCTATCTGAACGCGCAGATCGATGCCGGCGCGCAGGCGGTGATGATCTTCGACAGCTGGGGCGGCGTGCTGGCCGACGGCGCTTTCCAGCAGTTCAGCCTGGCCTACACGGCGCGCGTGCTCGCCGGCCTCAAGCGCACCGGCGTGGACGGTCAAATTGTGCCGCGCATCGTCTTCACCAAGGGCGGCGGCCTGTGGCTGGAGGAGATGGGCGCGCTCGACTGCGAGGTGCTGGGGCTGGACTGGACCATGAACCTGGGCAAGGCGCGCGCCATCGTCGGCGCCAGCAAGGCCCTGCAAGGCAATATCGACCCCAATGTGTTGTTCGCCCCGCCGGCGGCCATCGAAGCCGAGGCGAAGAAGGTGCTGGAGAGCTTCGGCCGCCCGCACACCGACAGGTCCATGCCCGGCCCGACCCACATCTTCAATCTGGGGCACGGCATCAGCCAATACACCCCCCCGGATCATGTGGCCGCCTTGGTGCAGGCGGTGCATGCGCACTCGCGTTTGATGCGGAAATAGGACTTTCCCGGATTTCAGTACACGGATTGAGTGCCCTGAAAAGGCTCAGTGCAGACTCACTTATGCACAAAACTTGTGCTGCGGTGCGCCATCGGATACCTGCCAGGGCAAGTGTTGCTATCGAAGCAATAGCGACTGTAAGTTGTTGATTTTTAATGGATTAAATCTTTGCTTTTTTGGCGGGCATTTTGAGAAAAGCCT
>JAJZUZ010000032.1:0-14492 GCA_021845965.1 Pseudomonadota bacterium
AAACGCAACCCAAGCTGGACGCGCTGCTGCCGCTGGTGGCGCTGGGCACCGTGGCCGACGTCGTGAAGCTCGACGCCAACAACCGCCGCCTGGTGGCGCAAGGCCTCAGGCGCGTGCGCGCGGGCGCGCTGCCGCCAGGCATGGCGGCGCTGTTCGAGGTCGCGGGGCGCACGGTGGCCGCCGCCACCACCTTCGACTTCGGCTTTGCGCTGGGCCCGCGCATCAACGCCGCCGGACGTCTGGCCGACATGACGCTGGGCATCGAGTGCCTGCTGACCGAGGACCCGGCCCGTGCGGCCGAACTGGCGCGCACGCTGGACGGCATCAACCGCGAGCGGCGCGAGATCGAGGGCGAGATGCGCGAGCAGGCGCTGGAGATCGTCGAATCGCTCTACGACCCCGAGGAAGAACCGCCGCCGGCCATCTGCGTCTTCGATCCGGACTTTCACGAGGGTGTGGTGGGCATCGTGGCCTCGCGCCTGAAGGACAAGCTGCACCGCCCCAGCTTCGTCTTCGCCGCCAGCCAGGCCCCGGGCAAGGAGCATGAACTCAAGGGCTCGGGCCGTTCCATCCCCGGCTTTCACCTGCGCGACGCGCTGGACCTGGTGGCCAAGCGTTACCCCGGCGTATTGCTGCGCTTCGGCGGCCACGCCATGGCGGCCGGCTGCACGGTGGCGGAAGAACATTTCGAAGTCTTCGAGCAGGGCCTCAACGAGGTGGCGCAGGAGTGGCTCGACGCCGCGACGCTGACACGCCGCATCGAGACCGACGGCGTGCTGCCGCCGGAGTATCGCCGCGCCGACATGGTGGACACGCTGGCGCGTGAAGTCTGGGGCCAGGGTTTTGCCCCGCCCACCTTCAGCGAAGAGGTCGAAGTGGTGTCGCAACGGCTGGTGGGCGAAAAGCACCTGTCGCTCAAGCTCCGGCACCAGGGACAGGCGGTGGATGGCATCTGGTTCGGCCACACCGAGCCGCTGCCCAGCCGCGTGCGCCTGGCCTTCCGGCTGGAGGCCGACGAGTGGCAGGGTACGCGGCGCGTGCGCTTTCTGGTCGAAGGCGCAGAGCTCTGAAAAGACGCCTCAGGCCGACACGATGCGGTTGCGCCCTTCGACCTTGGCCTGGTAGAGGGCCCGGTCGGCGCGCGTCAGCAGGGTGTCGATCTTCGTATCGTCCGGCTGGTTGGTCGTCACGCCGATGCTGACGGTGATGCCCGGCAGGTCGTCCTGCGGCTGCGCGACGCGAGCCAGGATGCGGGCGGCAACGGCCAGCGCATCTTCCAGCGTGGTCTCGGGCAGCAGCACCACGAACTCCTCCCCGCCGAAGCGCACCAGCAGGTCGGGGCGCCGCAGCAGTGAGGCGACACGGCCCACGAAGTC
Organism: Pseudomonadota bacterium; assembly: GCA_021845965.1. GTDB lineage: Bacteria > Pseudomonadota > Gammaproteobacteria > Burkholderiales > Burkholderiaceae_C > Hylemonella. Next base: position 1,377 of record JAJZUZ010000032.1, read on the forward strand.
CACCAGCACACGGTCGCCGGTCTGGTGGCCATGGGTGTCATTGACTTCCTTGAAGTGGTCGATGTCCATCACGATGAGGGCCATGCTGCGCCCATGCCGGCGGCAGCGTTCCAGTTCCTGCCCGCCGGCATCGATCAGCACGCGCCGCGTCATGGCACCGGTAAGCGTGTCACGCGTGGCCAGATGTTCGAGTTCGCCGCGCACGCGCTCCGCCGCCAGCAGGATCAGGCCCAGGGCCAGGGCGATGATCATCAGGGCGTTGCCGACGACGTAGATGGTCTGCACCCGGGTCGGCGTGAGCAGGCCCTCGTTTGCCAGCGGCAGCAGCGTCGCCAGCAGGCGCAGGGTGATGATGGTCGCGTGCATCAGCATCACCACCACGGTATAGCGCGTCGCGAAGTCCTCCGGGCCGTTGCGCCAGATCACCCGTGCATTGGCCAGCAGGATGCAGGCCCACAGGAGGGCGACCAGCTGCACACGCGCGTTGAAGTCGGGGCGGATGAGGGTGAACCACACCAGCGGCAGCAGGGCCGCCCCCAGGACCAGCAGCCAGAAACGGTAGGTGGGGCGCAAATCGAAGAACAGCTGGCTGCCGAAGTGGAACATCAGCACGCCGGCCAGCAGCAGGACGTTGGCGCCCAGCACGGAAATCACATCCGGGATCTGGCCGCGCGCCCCGAACAGGAAGGTCGCCGCCGAGACCAGCATCGGCGCCACCGCCCAGTAGCCCAGGCCGCGCAGGCTGCTGGGGTAGCTCAGGCGCACGAACACCATCACCACCGACAGCAGGACCGCCAGGATCCCGCTCATCAGGATGATGGTGCGCAAGTCGAGATTCAGCATGTTGGTGCGGGCGGTCCGGCGGATCAAGGGAGCGGACCGACCGGCCGCGGGAGCGGGCTCACCCCATCAGATCGGACGCACGGCGCGGGGCACGGTCCAGGTGATAAAGAAAGAACACCAGCACGGCGGTCGCAATGATCATCATCAGGGGGCCGAAGAGCCAGAACAGCAGCGGCACCGTGAAATAGTAGGCGCGCATGCCCAGGCGATAGAAGATGGCGGCGCGATTGAGCTCGGCGCCCACATGTGCCGGCTGCGTCACCTCCCGGCGCAGGTCAGGCGGCGTATTGATCTGGTAGCCGATATGGTGGTACAGGCGGATCGACAGGCAGAAGGCGAAGAAGGCGAACAGCAGGTCGAACAGCATCACCAGCAGCTTGGCCAGCCAGATGTCGGCGCTGTGCTCGCCCAGCACATTGAGGGCATGCCAGGTACCCGACATCTTTTCGCCCTGCGCACTGAGCGTGAGCACGCCGACGATGAGCAGGATGGCGGTGGAGGCCATGAAGGTCGAGGCCATGGTCGAGTTGCGCAGGGTCTGCACGGCCAGGATGTCCCGGCCGTCACGCATGATCCCTTCGACCCAGGCGGCGCGCGCGGCATTCATGCCGTACAGCGCGCTGGCGGTCGGGTCGACCCGGTCGCGCCAGCGCAGATAGAGCTGATAGGCCACGACCGCCCCCAGGCTCAGCACCAGGCCGAGGACGTCAAACAGATGGGTGAGGATGAATTCAGCCATGGGGCCATTGTGCCAGCCCCGGGGCGGGCCCTGAAGGCACCACCTAAAATACGGCAGTGAGTTCCATCCTCAACGCCGACCTGCATTGCCACTCTGTCGTCTCCGACGGCACCCTCACGCCCGAGGAACTGGCGGCACGCGCCCGCGCCAACGGGGTGGAACTGTGGGCGCTGACCGACCACGACGAGATCGGCGGCCAGCAGCGCGCCATCGCGGCGGCCCGGGCGCAGGGCCTGCCCTGCCTGACAGGCACCGAGATTTCCATCACCTTTGCCGGACAGACCGTGCACATCGTCGGCCTGGGCTTTGACGCCGAAGACCCGCGCATGGCCGAGGGCCTGCGCGCCACCCGCGGCGGGCGCGGCGCCCGGGCGCAGGACATGGCGGCCAGCCTGGCGGGCGTGGGCATCCACGGTGCCTACGAGGGGGCGCTGAAATACGCCGGCAACCCGGAGCTGATCTCGCGCACGCATTTCGCGCGCTTCCTGGTCGAGACTGGCGTCTGCCAGGACACCGGCGAGGTGTTCCGTCGCTACCTGACCGAAGGCAAGCCCGGCTACGTGCCGCACCGCTGGGCCACGCTGCGCGACGCCGTGCGCTGGATCACCGAGGCCGGTGGCATGGCGGTCATCGCCCATCCGGCGCGCTACAGCTTCACGCCAACCGAAGAGTACGCCCTGTTCTCCGAGTTCAAGGCGCACGGCGGCGGCGCGGTGGAGGTGGTCACCGGCGCGCACAGCGCAGCGGAGTACGTGAAATACGCCGAGATGGCGCGCGAATTCGGTCTGGCCGCCTCGCGCGGCAGCGACTTCCACAGCCCGGACGAATCACACACCGACCTGGGCACCCTGCCCTACCTGCCCGGTCAGCTGACGCCGGTGTGGGAACTGCTGGCGGACCGCATCCAGCGATGAGACAGCCCCGCTTCCTCAGCGGCATGCTGCTGGCACTGACGGCGCTGGCCTGCTTCGCCACGCTGGACACCTCGGCCAAGGTCGTCGCGCTGACGCTGCCGGTGCTGCTGGGCCTGTGGTTCCGCTACATCTTCCAGGCGGTGATCACCACCGCCGTGATGCTGCCGCAGCGCGGCCGCCGCCTGTTCCACACGCGCCGGCTCGGGGCGCAATTATTGCGTGGCCTGCTGCTGGCGGTGACCAGCCTGTTCACCTTCATGAGCGTGAAGTACCTGCCGGTGGGTGAGTTCACGTCCATCGCCATGATCACCCCGCTGGTGGTCACGCTGCTGGCCGCCAGCCTGCTGGGCGAGCATGTCTCGCGCCGGCGCTGGGCACTGGTGGCCGGCGGTTTCCTGGGCACGCTCATCATCGTGCGTCCGGGTGGCGCCCTGTTCGGCTGGTATACCCTGCTGCCCTTGAGCATGGTGACCACCTACTCGGCCTTCCAGATCCTGACCAGCCAGTTGGTCAAGACCGAGGACCCCGTCACCATGCACGTCTACACCGGCTGGGTTGGTGCCCTGCTGGCCTCGCTGGCCCTGCCCTTCGTCTGGGTCACGCCGCAGACGACCACCGAGTGGACCGCGCTCACACTCATGGGCCTGATGGGCACCATCGGCCACTTCCTGCTCATCCTGGCCTACCACCGGGCGCCGGCAGCTTCACTGATGCCCCTGCTCTACGCCCAGATCGCCTTTGCCATGCTGGGGGGCTGGATCGTCTTCCGCCATGTGCCCGACGGCTGGTCGCTGCTGGGCATGGCCATGATCGCCATCTGCGGCGCGGCGAGCGCCTGGCTGGCGGTGCTGGAAAGCCGCGTCAAGCTGGAACCTCTGGAAGTCTGACCAATCGTATTCTTATGGCCCAGTACTTCGAAGTCCATCCCGACAACCCGCAGATCCGCCTGCTCAAACAGGCCGCTGCCCTGCTGGACCAAGGCGGCGTGCTGGCCGTTCCCACCGACTCCAGCTACGCCCTGGTCTGCCATCTGGACGACAAGGCCGCCGTAGACCAGCTGCGCGACATCCGCGGCGTGGACGAGAAGCACCACCTGACGCTGCTGTGCCGCGACCTGAGCGAACTGGCCAGCTATGCCCGGGTAGACAACCGCCAGTACCGCCTGCTCAAGGCCGCCACGCCCGGCCCCTGGACCTTCATCCTCGAAGCCACCAAGGAGGTGCCGCGGCGCGTCAGCCATCCCTCGCGCAAGACCATCGGCCTGCGCGTGCCCGAGCACCCGGTACTGCACGAACTGCTGGCCCTGCACAACGGGCCGCTGCTGGCCACCACGCTGATCCCGGCTGGCGAGACCGAACCGCTGAACGACGCACACGAGATCCGCGATCGCTACCAGCACCAGCTGGCCGCCGTGATCGACGCCGGCGCCTGCCCGCACGAACCCACCACCGTCATCGACCTCAGCGGCGCGGAGCCCGAGGTGCTGCGCCGCGGCCGCGGCGACCCGGCCGTGCTGGGCCTGTAGCCCCTGAGGCTTCCACCGCCGGTCCGGCACCGGCACTCTGAGACAATCTAGGGCCTGTTAACACTAATTTCTCAAGATGCGTTGCGAATCAAAAAAGTCATGCGGTAGGCGCGCAGTCGCAGCCGGAGTCTCCCTCCGGCAAGGCTGCGCAACGCCCCGCATGGCTTTTTTGGTCGCAACCCGGAGGGAACGTGGTGAAAACTGCGCCACTCGTTGTTGCACTCCTAGCCCAGGCGCTCAGCCGGGGCGTCGTCGCGCGCCTAGATTGGCGCAGTTTTCACCACGTTCGCACTTGCGAAATTAGCGTTAACAGGCCCTAGCCCGTGGATACCGCCAACCTGATTCAAACCGTCCTCATCTACGCCCTGCCGGTGCTGTTTGCCATCACCGTGCACGAGGCGGCCCACGGCTATGCCGCGCGCCATTTCGGCGACAACACCGCCTGGATGATGGGCCGCATCACGCTCAACCCGATGAAGCACATCGACCCGGTGGGCACCATCCTGATGCCGCTGCTGCTGTACTTCGCCACCTCGGGCACCTTCCTGTTCGGCTATGCCAAGCCGGTGCCGGTGCGCTTTGACCGGCTGCGTCACCCCAAGCGCGACATGGTGTGGGTGGCCCTGGCCGGCCCCGGCGCCAACCTGTTGCAGGCGCTGCTGTGGGGCGCGCTCATGTACCTGCTGCTGGCGGCCGGCCTGCAGGAGCGCTTCTTCCTGGAAATGTGCCGCGCCGGCGTGCTGGTCAATGTCGTGATGTTCGCCTTCAACCTGTTCCCGCTGCCGCCGCTGGATGGCGGCCGCATCCTGGTCGGCCTGCTGCCGTGGAAGCAGGCCGCCCTGCTGGCGCGCGTCGAGCCCTGGGGCTTTTTCATCGTCATGGCGCTGGTGATCGCCGGCGTCGTCAGCAGCTTGTGGATGCAGCCGGTCATGGGCCTGACCTACAGCCTGCTGGAACTGCTGCTGACCCCGTTCTCCTACCTCGTTCGATAACATGTCTACCGTCCGCGTCCTGACCGGCATCACCACGTCCGGCACGCCCCATCTGGGCAACTACGTCGGCGCCGTGCGCCCGGCCATCGCCGCCAGCCGCGCGCCCGGCGTCGAGAGCTTCTACTTCCTGGCCGACTACCACGCCCTGATCAAGATCGACGAGCCGGCCCGCATCCAGCGCTCCACGCTGGAGATCGCCGCCACCTGGATCGCCTGCGGCCTGGACCCGGAGCGCGTGACCTTCTACCGCCAGTCCGACGTGCCCGAGATCCCGGAACTGACCTGGTTCCTCACCTGCATCTGCGGCAAGGGCCTGCTCAACCGCGCCCACGCCTACAAGGCCGCGGTGGACAAGAACAGCGCCGCCGGCGTGGACCCGGACAGCGATGTGACCGCCGGCCTCTTCATGTACCCGGTGCTGATGGCGGCCGACATCCTGATGTTCAACGCCCACCGCGTGCCGGTGGGGCGCGACCAGATCCAGCACATCGAGATGGCGCGAGACATGGCCGCCAGCTTCAACCACCGCTATGGCGAACACTTCGTGCTGCCCGAGGCCGAGATCGAGGAATCGGTCGCCACGCTGCCCGGCCTGGACGGGCGCAAGATGAGCAAGAGCTACGACAACACCATTCCGCTCTTCGCCCCGCGCGAGCAGCTGAAGAAGCTGATCGCCGGCATCAAGACCGACTCGCGCGCCCCCGGCGAACCCAAGGACACCGAAGGCTCGGCCCTGTTCCAGATCTACCAGGCCTTTGCCACGCCGGCCGAGACGGCACAGCTGCGGCAGGCCTATGCGGACGGCATCGCCTGGGCCGACGCCAAGCAGATCCTGTTCGAGCGCATCGACCACGAGATCGCGCCCATGCGCGAAAAGTACGAATCCCTGATGCGCCACCCCGAGCAATTGGAAGAGCTGCTCCGGGCCGGTGCCGCCAAGGCCCGCCGCATTGCCACCCCCTTCACGACCAGGCTGCGGCACGCGGTCGGCCTGCGCGACCTGCGGGCCCAGGACGGGGCGAAGAAGGAAAAGAAGGACAAGGCCGCCCTGCCCAGCTTCAAGCAGTACCGCGAGGGCGACGGCCAGTTCTACTTCAAGTTCGTCGACGCGCACGGCCGGCTGCTGCTGCAGAGTGCCGGCTACGCCAGCCCCAAGGACGCCGGCGCCGCCATCAAGGCCCTGAGCCAGGACCCGACGGCCCTGCAGACGGCCCTGTCTGCCGCCCAACTGGCGCCCGCCGCCGGCGTCAGCCCCGCCGATGCCGCCGCCGCGCTGCACCAGCTGCGCGAAGCGCAGGCCGAGTGAGCCGGCGCGCGCTGCTACAATACGGGCCACCACAAAGCCGGAGAGGTGGCAGAGTGGTCGAATGTACCTGACTCGAAATCAGGCGTAGGGGCAACCCTACCGTGGGTTCGAATCCCACCCTCTCCGCCAAAGATAAAGCCCCGCCTTGCGGGGCTTTGTTTTTTGGCAAACCGGGGAACCCCGTGGTTCGCTCTGCGACAGTCCGGGAGACTGCTCCACGACGCAGGCAAAGGGATGGGGCGACAAAGCCTAGGCCTCTGTCCCGCCCACAGCCGCGACCTGCTCCGCATAGCCGAGAATGCTGTCCTTCATGGCCACGAAGGCCGGATCTTCGAGCAGGTTGGCGCGGCACCACAGATAGATCGGCCGCGCGCGGGGCTGCACCGGCAGCTTGAGTTCCACAATCGGGAAATGCGCCTGCAACAGGCGCATGGGAAAGTGCGGCAGCACGGACAGGTGCCGCCCCTGGGCCAGGATACGCAGCAGCATGAAGGCCTCGCCGAGTACGGTGATCTCGGTACGCGGCATGCCCACGCCGGCTTCGGCCAGCATCTCGCGCACGTGCTGGTCAAAAGGCGAGGCGGTGCCCAGGCTAATCCAGCCGCTGCCCTCGCTCGTGTCCGACTCCAGCCTGCCGCCAGCGGCCAGCGGATGCGTTGCCCCGCAGTAGACGCCCAGATCGTCCTGCACCAGCAAAAAGCGCTCGATGCCCGGTGGCGGCCGGTCCAGCCAGGACGGCGCAATGACCAGGTCATGCCGGCCATCAACCAGCTGGTCCACCAGCAGGTGCGGACGGTCGCTCTGCACCGTGAGTGCGATGTGCGGGTACTGGTGCAACAGCGCCTCGCTCAACCCGGGCAGCAGGGCCGCCCCCACCAGCGGGCCGCTGCCCAGACGCACTGTGGCCCGCAGGCCGCTGCGATGGCGGGCGCTTGCTTCTGCCGCGTCCTTGAGGCGGCGGGCAATCGCACGTCCCTCGCGCGCCAGCATCTCGCCCAGCGGGGTGCTGCGCACGCCGAAGCGGCTGCGCTCGAACAGCTTGCCGCCCACGTGCATCTCCAGCGTCTGCATGTTGTGCGTCAGCGTGGGCTGGGTCAGGTGCAGGTGCCGGCTGGCTTGGCTGATCGAACCCTGCTCCAGGATGGTGGCGAGCTGCACCAGATGCCGGGGATCCATAGAAATCTTTTAGATCAAATTGACAACAATCAATTTTACAGATGGCAAGCGCCGCCCTAAGCTGCGGCCGACATGAAACCCAATCTGATCTACATCGTCGCGGACGATCTCGGCTACGCCGACCTCGGCTGCTACGGCGGCCGCGATGCGCAGTTCGGCGCGGTCTCGCCCCACATCGACGCCCTGGCCGCCGGCGGCCTGCGCCTCACGGAGGGCTATTCCAATTCGCCCGTGTGCTCGCCCACGCGCTTTGCCCTCATGACCATGCGCTACCAGTACCGGCTGCGCGGCGGCATGGAAGAGCCCATCAACAGCCGCAGCAAGGGCAACCCGCGCCTGGGCCTGCCGCCGGAGATCCCCACCCTGCCCTCGCTGCTGCGCGAAGCCGGCTACGCCACCGCACTGGTCGGCAAGTGGCATCTGGGCTACCCGCCCAATTTCGGCCCGCTGCGCTCGGGCTACGACGAGTTCTACGGCATCATGGCCGGCGGCGTGGACTACTTCTCGCACTGCTCCGGCAAGGGTGACCACGACCTCTATGTGGGCGAGGCGGAACACCACGAGGTGGGCTACCTCACCGACCTGCTCTCGCAGCGCGCGGTGGACTACGTGCAGCGCCGCGCCGCGGCCGCCCGCCAGGGCCAGCCCTTCTTCCTCAGCCTGCACTACACCGCGCCGCACTGGCCCTGGGAAACGCGCGACGACGCGCACCTGGCCGAACAAGTGAAGGACAACCTCTTCCACCTGCACGGCGGCAACGTCGAGACCTACCGCCGCATGATCCACCACATGGACGAAGGCATCGGCGCGCTGGTGGCGGCGCTGCGCGCGCAGGGCCTGCTGGAAGACACGCTGATCGTCTTCACCAGCGACAACGGCGGCGAGCGCTTCTCCGACAACTGGCCGCTGGTGGGCGGCAAGATGGACCTCACCGAAGGTGGCATCCGCGTGCCGTGGATCGCCCACTGGCCGCGCCTCATCCCGGCCGGCAGCGCCAGCAGCCAGCACTGCATGACCATGGACTGGTCCGCCACCCTGCTCGATGCGGGCGGCGGCCAGCCCGCGCCCGACTATCCCATCGACGGCGTCTCGCTGCTGCCGGTGCTGCGCAATCCGTCCGCCACCTTCGAGCGCCCGCTGTACTGGCGCATGAACCACCGCCACCAGCGCGCACTGCGCCAGGGCGACTGGAAGTACCTCAAGGTGGACGAACACGAGTACCTGTTCAACATCGTCCAGGACGCGCGCGAGCGCGCCAACGTGGCCGCGCGCGATCCCGGGCGTCTGGCGCGCATGCGCGCCGACTGGCAGCAGTGGGACGCCACGGTCCCCGCCATTCCCGAGGACGCCACCGTCAGCCTGGGCTACTCGGTCAAGGACATGCCGCAGCGCTGACGTCCGGAAACGACGCACCAATACAACGAGGAGACAACATGACCCCAGCCCAAACTCTGACCGCCCTGGCCGCCACCCTGCTTCTGGGCCTGGCCCCGCTGCACGCCAGCGCGCAGCCGTGGCCGGAGCGCCCCCTCCGCGTGATCGTGCCACTGCCGCCCGCCGGCCCGAGCGACATCGTGCTGCGCGGCGCGGCGCCCAAAGTGCAGGAGATCCTCGGGCAACCGCTGGTGATCGATAACAAACCGGGCGCCAACGGCAACATCGGCTCGGCCGAGGCGGCGCGTGCCAACCCCGACGGCTACACCTGGCTGTGGACCACCGACACCACGCTCACGGTCAACCCGCACGTCTACGCCAGGATGCCCTTCAAGGCCGCCGACCTGCAGCCCGTGATCCGCGCCAGCGCCTTCAGCCAGACCCTGGTGTGCAATCCCAATGTGGGCGTGAAGACCGTGGCCGACCTGGTGAAGAAGGCGCGTGCCACGCCGATGAACTACGCCTCCGGCGGTGCCGGCTCGCCCGGCCACCTCACCACCGAGCTGTTCAGTACCGCCGCCGGCATCCAGATGACGCACGTGCCCTACAAGGGCCCGGCCGCTGCCGTGCAGGACATGCTGGGCGGCCAGGTGGAATGCGGCTTCCTCGCCGGCCCCACGGTGCTGCCGCACGTGAAGGCGGGCCGCCTGGTGGCACTGGCCGTCTCCGGCGCCAGGCGCTCGCCCCTGCTGCCCGACGTGCCCACCGTGGCCGAGGCCGGCTACCCGGGCTTCGACGCCACCTTCTCGCTCGTACTGTTCGCGCCCAGGGGCACGCCTGCGGCGCTGGTGCAGAAGATGCACGATGCCATGGTCATCGCCCTCAAGACCCCGGAACTGGTGGAACGCCTCCGGCTGTCCGACCAGAGCGTCGTGGCCGGCGATGGCGCCGAGACCGCCGCCCGCCTGACGCAAGACGCGCAGCGCTGGGGTGACGTGGCCCGCCGCATCAACCTGCACCTGGATTGAAGCAGCAGCACAACAAGGAACACACCGAGGAGATCGAACGATGAACCCCACTCCGGCTTCGAAGTCCGGGCGCCGGCTGGCCCTGTGCCTGGCCGTCGCGTCGCTGCTGTCCGCAGCCCTGCACGCCCAGCCCGCACCCTGGCCGGGCGACAGACCGGTGACCCTCGTCATCGGTACGCCCCCCGGCGGCGCCATCGACGCCTACGCGCGCGCGCTGGCCCTGCACCTGGGCCAGGTCACCGGCGGCACCTTCATCGTCGACTACAAGCCGGGCGCCAACGGCAACATCAGTGCCGAGTACGTGCAAAGGGCTGCAGCGGACGGCCGCACGCTGTGGATCAGCACCCAGGCCATGATGACCATCAACCCGTCCGCCTATGCCGGCCTGCGATGGAAGCAGGCCGACTTCAAGCCCATCGCCAAGGGCGTGGAGGCGCCGCTCGTGCTGGTGACGCATCCGTCCGTGCCGGCACGCACCCTGCCGGAACTCGTGCAGTGGGTGGCGGCGAATCCGGGCAAGGTGTCCTATGCCTCCTACAGCCCGGGCACACCCTCGCACTTCCTGGGCTTCCAGTTCAATGAGCGTTTCAAGCTGGACATGCCGCACGTGCCCTACAAGGGCTCGGGAGCGCAGACCACGGATCTGCTGGGCGGCCAGGTGCCGCTGGGCTTTGGACAGTTGCAGACCACGCTGCCGCACGTGCAAACAGGCAGGCTCAACGCCATCGCGGTGACGGGTCCGCAGCGTTCGCGTCATCTGCCGCAGGTGCCGACCCTGGCCGAACTGGGCTATGCCGACCTGAGCACGACGATCTGGTTCGGCCTCTTCGCACCGGCGGCCACGCCCGGGCCGGTGCTGGACCAGCTGGAAGCGGCGGTCGTCAAGGTGCAGGCCGATCCCGCTTACCGGGCCAAGCTGGAAGCACAGGGCTTTGATGTCCCGAACGAGCACGGCCAGGCCTTTGCCCGCACGATTGCCCAGGAAACCGCACGCTGGGCCGCCGTGGTGCGCACCACCGGTTTCAAGGCGAACGATTGAGGCCGGCCCGATCCGGCCTTGACCACCGCGGCAGCAGGGTCACGCCGGCTGCACCAGAATGCGGCCATGCCATTTCTGCGTCTGCTCCTGCCGGCCCTGATTGCCTGCGCCGCCGCCCTGCTGCCCATCCCCGGTTCCACCCAAACCACTGGCGCCGCCTCCGCCAGCTGCCCCACGCTGTTGCAGCACACCTTCCCGCGCCTGCAGGACGATACGCCGCAGAACCTGTGCCAGTACGCCGGCAAGGTGCTGCTGGTGGTCAACACGGCCAGCTACTGCGGCTACACGCACCAGTACGAAGGCCTGGAAGCGCTGTACGCGAAGTACCAGCCTCGCGGGCTGGTGGTACTGGGCTTCCCGTCCAATGATTTCGGGCAGCAGGAGCCCGGAACGTCGAAGCAGATTGCCGATTTCTGCTTCAACACCTATGGCGTCAAGTTCCCCATGTTCAACAAGACGGAGGTCGTGGGTGGGAAGACCAATCCGCTCTACGTCCAGCTCTTCAAGGCCACCCGGGACGCACCGCGATGGAATTTCCACAAATACCTGATCGGCCGCGACGGCAAGGTGATCGCCAGTTACCCAAGCCGGGTGGAACCGACCGACCCGAAGCTGGTCACCGCACTGGAGGCCGCACTGCAACCCCAGCCCTGAACACGCGGAGTGATGTCATGGACCAGGCCACCTTTGAGCAGCAGCTGCGCGCCGAAGGCTATGAGGAGGTGACCACGGTCACGCGCGAGGCCAACGGCTTTCTGGACGTGCATACCCACCCCTTCGAAGCACGGGCCCTGATCCTGAACGGCGAAATCCGCCTCCGCTGCGATGGGCGCGAGACGCTGTACCAGCCTGGCGACGTCTTTCACCTCGCGCGCGCCGAACCGCATGCAGAACGCTACGGCCCGCGGGGCGTGAGCTACCTGGTCGGCCGCAAATAGGCGGACGCGGTTCAGGCCATCCAGTCCTGCGACACGATGTTGTCGCGCCCCAGGCGCTTGGCTTCTTCGAGGGCACGCTCGCACAGCGCCACCAGCTGCGGCGGCAGCGCATCGCCCGCGGGCTTGAGCGCGGCCACCCCGATGCTCACCGTGACGATGCCGCCGACGCCGCCGCGGTGCGGCATGGCCAGCGCATTGATCTGCGAGCGCACGCGCGCCGCCACCACGCGCGCGCCCTCCTCGTGCACGGCCGGCAGGAGCAGCGCGAACTCGTCGTCACCGTAGCGCGCCACCACGTCGGTCGGGCGAAACACCGCCTGCCGCAGCGCCGCGGCAATCTTCTTCAGGCGGTCATAGCCCAGGGGCGCTTGGTGCACATCGACATAGGCGCGGAAGAAGTCGATGTCGATGAGCAGCAGCGACAGCGGCGCTTCGGCACGCCGGGCGCGCTCCCACTCCTGCAGCAGCCGCTCGTCAAAACCCGCACGGCTGAGCACGCCGGTGAGCGCATCGGCCTGGCCTGCTGCCTGTGCCGCGGTCGGACCGGACGACGGATCCTGGGACGGCTTGCTCATGGCGGGCAGGTCTCTCGCGGTTATCGGGATGGCGCCGGGGCCTGGGGCATCCCCTGCTGCAGGCGCTGCAGCTCGGCCAGGATCTCGGCGGAATGCCTGTCAGTATCCACGGAGCGGTAGACCTTGGCAATGCGCCCTTGCGGATCGATGACAAAGGTCCAGCGCTTGGCGAACTTGAACAGCAGCCAGTCGGACAGGGCACCGTAGCGCGCCGCCACCTCGGCCCGGTCATCGGCCAGCAGCGGAAAGGGGAGCTTGTACTTCTGCGCAAACGCCTGATGCGCGCTGCTGGTGTCCACGCTGATGCCGGCCACTGCCGCACCCAGCGCCTGCAGCTTCAGCCAGTCGTCGCGGAAGTTGCACGCCTCGGTGGTGCAGCCGGGGGTGTCGTCCTTGGGGTAGAAGTACAGCACCAGCCATTGGCCGCGCCAGTCGGCCAGGCGACGCACCTTGCCCTGCTGGTCGGGCAGTTCGAAATCCGGGGCCAGCTGCCCGACCTCGGGCGTCGCAGCCTGGACCGCGCCGGCCCGCAACACCGCGCTGCCAGGCAGCAGCAGGCACAGGGCACGGCGCAGCCGCGAGATCATGGGCGCAGCTCTTTCAGACCGCCCATGTAGGGCTGCAGGGCGACCGGCACTTCCACGCTGCCATCGGCGCGCTGATAGTT
>JAJZUZ010000032.1:14592-17249 GCA_021845965.1 Pseudomonadota bacterium
CCGTTGAGCGTGTGCAGCAGCTCGTTCTTGCCCTGGGCGTTCTTGAAGCGCGCCTGCAGGCGGCGGGCCTGGAAGGCCTCGCAGTTGGAGACCGAGCTGATCTCGCGGTAGGTGTTCTGCGCCGGCAGCCAGACTTCCAGGTCATAGGTCTTGGCGGCGCCAAAACCCATGTCACCGGTGCACAGGCTCATGACGCGATAGGGCAGGCCCAGCTTCTGCAGGATCGCCTCGGCGTTGCGCGTCATTTCCTCCAGCGCCTCGTAGCTCTTGTCCGGGTGCACGATCTGCACCATCTCGACCTTGTCGAACTGGTGCTGGCGGATCATGCCGCGCGTGTCGCGGCCGTAGGAACCGGCTTCGGAGCGGAAGCAAGGGGTGTGGGCGGTGAGCTTGATCGGCAGCTCGCTCTCGGCCACGATCTCGTCGCGCACGAAGTTGGTCAACGTGACTTCGCTGGTAGGAATCAGGTACAGCGGCACGTCCTCGGAGCCGCCCTCCTGCCCGCCCTTCTTCGCCGCGAACAGGTCTTCCTCGAACTTGGGCAGCTGGCCCGTGCCGCGCAGGGTGTCGGCGTTGACGATGTAGGGCGTGTAGCACTCGGTGTAGCCGTGCTCCTGCGTCTGCACGTCCAGCATGAACTGGGCGAGGGCACGGTGCAGGCGGGCAATCGGTCCCTTCATCACCGTGAAGCGCGAGCCCGTGAGCTTGGTACCGGTGTCGAAGTCCAGGCCGAGGGGCTCGCCCACGTCCACGTGGTCCTTGACCGCGAAGTCGTATGTCTTCGGCTCGCCCCAGGTCCGCACCACCACATTGCCGTGTTCGTCGCTGCCCACCGGCACGCTCTCATGCGGCAGGTTGGGTACGGCCAGCAGCAGCGCCTGCATCTCGGCCTGGATCTGGTCCAGACGCGCCGCCGAGCTGTCGAGTTCGCCCTTGAGGGCGTTGACTTCGGCCTTGGCTGCCTCGGCCTCGTCCTTTTTGCCCTGGCCCATGAGCGCGCCGATCTGCTTGCTCAGCGTGTTGCGCTTGCCCTGCAGCTCTTCGGTACGGGTCTGGATGGTCTTGCGTTCGGCCTCCAGGGCGCGGAACTTGTCCGCGTCCAGGAAGGGCTGCGGGTTCTTGCGCTTGTTCAGGCGCGCGAGCACGCCGTCGAGGTCTTTTCGGAGCAGGGCAATGTCTAGCATCCGGCTATTGTAGTTTTCGTTTTCTTGTCTTTGGTTTCTTCTCTTTTCGCTGCTTCTTTCGCTGCGCGGGCTTTTTGTACCCCCCACTCATCCCCCCGCCCTTCTCTACCCCCGCCGGGGTAGAGAAGGGAGCCCGGATTTGGCCAGGTCGCGCCGGCTACGCTTCTACGGCGCGTGCGGACGCGGACTGGACTTGGATGCCGGCATTTTTGGGGGCTGGTCGTAGTCAACGGCTCTATAACAACAGGTCAGCCGCGGCGGTCGTTCCGACCTGCCGCATACGACTCAGAAACCTGGCTCGCTGCTGGCGCGCAGCTGCCAGCCGGGGAGCACAGGCCCGGAGCCGTTGACTACGACCGACTCCCAGAGTCTCGGCTCGAAGAGATGGCGGCAACGGCTCGCAACTTAGAGGCGTAGCCGGCGCGACGAAATCAAATCCAGGCTCCCTTCTCTACCCCGGCGGGGGTAGAGAAGGGCGGGGGGATGAGTGGGGGGTTACAAAAGCGCCGCCAGGCAACAAGCAAGAAGAACGAAGAAATCAAACGCCCTGCTTCAAGCCCTTGGGCAGCGGAAACTTGACCGTCTCCTCGATCCCGTCCATCTTGCGCACCGACACCGCGCCGAAGGAGCGGATGCGCTCGATCACCTGCTGCACCAGGACTTCCGGCGCCGATGCGCCCGCCGTCAGGCCGATATGGGTCCTGCCCTCAAACCACTCGGGCCGCAGCTCGTCGGCGTTATCCACCATGTACGCCTCGGTGCCGCGCTTGCGGGCCACCTCGCGCAGCCGGTTGCTGTTGGAGCTGGTGGGACTGCCCACGACGATGACCAGGTCGGTCTGGCCGCTGAGGATCTTCACCGCGTCCTGCCGGTTCTGCGTGGCGTAGCAGATGTCCTGCTGCTTGGGCTCGCGCACCTGCGGGAAGCGCGCCTTCACCGCCGCCAGGATGCCGGCGGCATCGTCCACGCTCAGCGTGGTCTGCGTCACCACCGCGAGTTTCCGGGTCTGGGCCGGCTGCACCCGCGCCACGTCTTCCACATCCTCCACCAGATGGATGCCATGGTCGAGCTGGCCCATGGTGCCTTCCACCTCCGGGTGGCCCTTATGGCCGATCATGATGAACTCGTAGCCTTCCTTGGCGAGCTTGGCCACTTCCACGTGCACCTTGGTCACCAGCGGACAGGTGGCGTCGAAGATCTGGAAACCACGCTGCTCGGCCTCGCGCTGCACCGCCTTGCTGACGCCGTGCGCGGAGAACACCAGGGTGGCGCCGGGCGGCACATCGCTCAGTTCCTCGATGAAGATCGCGCCCTTGGCCTTGAGGTCGTTGACCACATAGGTGTTATGCACGATCTCGTGGCGCACGTAGATGGGGCGGCCGAATTTGGCCAGCGCACGCTCCACGATCTCGATGGCGCGGTCCACGCCGGCGCAGAAGCCGCGCGGCTCGGCCAGGACGATGTCGGCATGCG
>JAJZUZ010000237.1 GCA_021845965.1 Pseudomonadota bacterium
GAACCCACATAGTCGCGTGCCCAGTCCATCTTCAGCGGCTCCGACTTGACGGTGCCCTTCGTCAGATCGACGCGGAGAATTTTTCCTGCCCATGCCATGGTGACTCTCCTTTACGCTGCGGAAGGTTGGTTGCCCAGCTTGTCGGCCCAGGCCTGCATGCGGCCCAGCCCGGTCCAGTTGGCGTCGATGTAGGTGATGGCGCCGGTCGGGCAGGCGTCGGCACAGGCGGGATCACCGCCGCACAGGTCGCACTTCTGCACCTTGCCGGTCTCCTGCACGTAGTTCACGGTGCCGAAGGGACAGGCGATGGTGCAGACCTTGCAGCCGACGCAGGTGGATTCATTGACCACCTTGGCGCCCGTGCCCTTGTCCACCGTGATGGCTTCCACCGGGCAGGCGTGCAGGCACCAGGCCTCGTCGCACTGGGTGCAGGTGTAGGGCACCTTCTTGCCGGTGTGATGGAAGTCGAACACCTTGATGCGCGACTTGGCGGTGGCGAAGGTGCCGTAGTTCTCGAAGGAACAGGCCATCTCGCATTGCAGACAGCCCGTGCATTTGTCCGCGTTGATGTGCAACACCTTTTGCATAAGCAACTCCTGAAGTTGTGCGCCAACCTATGAATTAGTCAACATAGGTATTTTTTGGAGGCCTGCCAAGGAGAAGGCTAGGGAGAACCCTAGTCGGGTAAGTCTGGTGCGGGGTTATTCTCAAATTGCAACACCGCCCCGCGGGTGCGCTGGCATCATCCCGAGCAAACCCATCACTACAAACCCGCCGGATATGCACGCCGCCCCCAGCATTCCCTCCACCACGCGCCTGGCCCGCATTGCCCAGGCCCGCCAACTGGTCATGCAGGAAGAACGCCCGCTGGCCGGCGGCCTGGTGGAGCCCTGGATTGCGCAGAGCTGGCAGCGCTGCCTGGCCCATGGCCTGCGCCCGCAGCAGCGCGTCAGCTTCGAAGCCGTTTCCGCGGCGGCCATGCGCCAGGCGGCCGAGTCCAACCGCACCCTGGTGGCAGCGGCCCGCCCCATCCTCAGCCAGCTCGGCCGCGCACTGGCCGACACGCGCTACTTCGCCATCCTGACCAACCACGACGGTGTGGTGGTGGACATGGACGGCGCGATCGACCGCAGCGACCACCGTGCCGCCGTCATCACCCGCATCGGCGTGGACCTGTCGGAAAAGGCCGTGGGCACCACGGCCATCGGCGCCGCGCTGCGCGAGCTGCACTCGGTCTGGCTGCACCGCGGCGAGCATTTTTTCCAGGACACCTCGGTCTACAGCTGCGCCGGCGCGCCGCTGTTCGGGCCGGACGGCCGCTGCGTCGGCATGCTGGACCTCACCGGGATCGAGGCCGGCGAACGCCCCGAGCTGCGCCACCTGGCCACCCACGCCGCGCGCCGCATCGAGAACGCGCTGGTGCTGCAGCGCCGCCACCGCCTGCTGCTGCGCCTGAACTGGCCCGGCCTGCCGCTGGGCGACGACGCCGACGGCCTGGTCACGCTCGATGGCGAGGGCCAGGTGGTCGCCGCCAACCACGCGGCGCGCCAGCTGCTGCCCATGCTCAACAGCATCAGCCACACCGAGCTGCATTGCCGCGACCTCTTCGCCACCCCCTGGGAAGCGCTGTTCGACGCCGCGCGCCATGACCGTCCGGTCGAGGTACCGCTGTGGTCCGGCCTGCGCGTGCAGGTGCGTGCCAGCGGACCCGATGGCCTGCCGCCCGCGCAGCGCTTTGCCATCCAGAGCATGCCGGCCGCCACCGTGCGCCCGTTGAAGGAAGTGGAGACCGACCTCATCCGCAAGGCGGTGAAGGACGCGCGCGGCAACGTGGCCCAGGCGGCCCGCAACCTGGGCATCAGCCGCGCCACGGTCTACCGCAAGCTGGGCACCGTCCGGGGCGGCTGACGCCCCTTACTGCTCGAAGCCGGCGGGCGCCGCCGCGGCAAGAAAATCGAGAAACTTGCGCACGCCCGGCAGCAGGCCGCGGCGCGAGGGAAACACCGCGTGGAAGATGCCGGGCCGCGGCGCCCAGCCGGGCAGCACTTCTTCCAGCAGGCCGGCGCGGATTTCCCCGCGGCACATATAGTCCGGCAGCGCGCACATCCCGGTCCCGGCCAGCGCGGCAAACTTCAGCGTCAGCAGGTCATCGGCCACGTAGCGCGGCGTGTGCTGGACCAGGTGCGTGGTTCCCCCGGGCCCCACCAGGGACAGGGTGGCGCGGCCATCGGCGCTGGACATGGCCATGGTGTCCAGCTGCGCCAGTTCGTCCACCGTGCCGGGGCGCCCCTGGCGCGCCAGCTGCACCGGACTGGCCACCAGCACGGTCGCGGTCAGGCCGAAATTCTTCACCACCAGGGTGGCGCTGTCCTCCAGCGTGGGACGCACCCGCAGCGCCACGTCGAAGCCTTCCTCGATCAGGTCCACCGCCCGGTTGCTCACGCTCATGTCAACCCGGATCCCGGGGTACTGGGCCATGAAGCGCGGCAGGATCGGGCCGAGCATGGATTGCGCCAGCGTCACCGGACAGGCGATGCGCAGCGTGCCACGCGGCTCACTGCGCGCCTGCGCCACGGCCTCCTCTGCGGCCTGCACGTCCTCGCGCATGGCCACGCAATGGCGGTAGAACTGCTCGCCCACCGCCGTCAGCGACAGCTTGCGGGTGGTGCGCTGCAACAGCCGCACGCCCAGGCGCGCTTCCAGCTCCGAAACACGGCGCGACAGGCGTGACTTGGGGATGCCCAGGGCGCGCCCGGCGGCGGCAAAGCCAGCCCGGTCCACCACTTCCGCGAAATACGCCAGGTCGTTCAGGTCCTGCATGGTTCGATCTCATTGTTCCATCAGTAGAACAATCTATCGCATTTTCGGCAACTTATCAAAAATTGGGTACGGAACAACAATACATTCCAAGCTGCTTGGGCAGCACCAATCAAGAAAGACCGCATCATGAAACTGCTGCATATCGACTCCAGCATCCTCGGCCAGCACTCCGTGTCGCGCCAGCTCACCGCCCAGATCGTGGCCCAGTGGCGCGCCAGCCACCCCGGCACGACCGTGGACTACCTCGACCTGGCGGTGTCCGCACCCGGCCATCTGACCGCCGATGCCCTGACCTTCCGCCAGCCGCCCGGCGCAGCCCCGCTGACGGCCGTCCAGCAACAGGAAAAC
>JAJZUZ010000238.1 GCA_021845965.1 Pseudomonadota bacterium
CGTCGATCGCCAAGGACGCCTTCACCCGCGTGCTGCAGGTGCGGGGCCGACCCGTGCTGACCGACTCCGAAGGCTATCTGCGCGACCTGGGCGACTGGTCCGAAGACTTCGTGCGTGCGCTGGCCCGGCAGGAGGAGTTGACGCTCACCGACGAGCACTGGGCCGTCATCCGCTTTCTGCGCGCGTTCTACGCCGAGCACGGCGTGCAGGCCCAGGTGCGCGTGATGATCAAGCACTTCACCGAGCTCTGGGGCCCCGAGCGCGGCAGCAACCATTACCTGCACGAGCTCTTTCCGCGCGGCGGCCCGCAGAAGCAGGGCAACCGTCTGGCCGGCCTCTTGCGGACCAAGGGCGAACACTGAACACAGCGATCGAGCACAACAGGAAGACAAGGAGACGAGCATGATGTTCACCCTCACCAGCGCCGCCGCGCAGCAGATCCAGCAGGCCGCCGCCGACAGCGGGGCCGAAGGCCTGGTGCTGCGCGTGGCCGCCCGTCGCGTGCCCGACGGCAGCATCGACTACGGCATGGGCTTCGACGACATCAACGACGGCGACACAGCACTGGAGATCGAGGACGTGCACGTGGTCATCGCCCCGCAGCACCTGGACCTGCTGGAAGACACCGTGCTCGACTTCGTGGAACTCGAACCCGGCCAGTTCCACTTCATCTTCAGCAACCAGCAAAGCGCCTTCGAAACCACCAGCGCCGGCGGTTGCGGCAGCGGCAGCAGTGGTGGCGGCGGTTGTGGCAGCTGCGGCAGCAAGCAGGGTGGCGGTTGCCACTGAGAGAAACGGAAGAAGACACGCGAGGCCAACCATGAACGCACGACTCATCCCCTCCACCCCGCGCGGCCGCGTCTACCTGGTGGGTGCCGGCCCGGGTGACCCGGAGCTGCTCACCCTCAAGGCCGTGCGCCTGCTGGAGCAGGCCGACGCCATCGTCTATGACAACCTGGTCTCCAGCGGCGTACTGGAATTTGCCCGCCCGGATGCGCAGCGCATCTACGCCGGCAAGCGCCGCGCCGAACACACCATGCGCCAGGAGCAGATCAACGCCCTGCTGGTGCAGCTCGCGCGTGAAGGCAAGCAGGTGGTGCGCCTCAAGGGCGGCGACCCGTTTGTCTTCGGCCGCGGCGGCGAGGAGATGCAGGAACTGGCGGCGCACGGCGTGGACTTCGAAGTCGTGCCCGGCATCACCGCCGCCTGCGGCGTGGCCAGCTATGCCGGCATCCCGCTCACGCACCGCGACCATGCCCAGGTGGCGATGTTCGTCACTGGCCACCTGAAGGAAGGCGCTGTGGCCGAGCTGGACTGGGACGCCCTGGTGCGCCCCAACCAGACTGTGGTGATCTACATGGGCCTCAACGCCCTGCCCGACATCTGCCGCCAGCTCATGGCGCATGGCGCCCCGGCCAGCCGGCCCATCGCCGCCGTGCAGCACGGCACCCTGGCCACGCAGCAGGTGCTCACCGGCACGCTGGCCGACCTGCCGGCCAAGGTGGCCGGCAGCGGCTTCACCTCCCCGAGCCTCTTGATCGTGGGCGACGTGGTCAAGCTGCACGGCAGCCTGCACTGGTTTGATCCGGCGCTGGGCGACGACAGCCGGCTGACGCACAGCGGGCCCGTGCAGTTGCCGATCAATCCGGTGGCGGCGAATTAGCCTTTGGGGCCTAGAATCGCCCCATGCGTCTTACCCCCCAGCAGGTCGCCGACATCCGCCGCAGCGCCGAGCAATGTGCGGGTGCGCGCGCCCGTGTCTGGCTGTTCGGCTCCCGTGTGCATGACGAGCGCCGGGGAGGCGATGTGGACCTGCTGCTGGAGCTGGACGAACCCGTCGAGCAGCCGGCCCGCTTGGCAGCGCAATTGGCGGCTCGCGTCTCGCGCCAGATGCATGGCCGCAAGGTGGACGTGCTGGTCAAAGCCCCCAACCTGGCCCAGCTCCCGATCCACGGTATTGCGCTGGCTGAGGGAGTAAGGCTGTGAAGCTTCCCGCCGCAATAGCGGCACGGTTGACCTTCCTGGCCCGCGTGACGGACAAGGAATGCCGCCATCTGCAGGACACCGACGCCCGCCTCTTTGTCACGCTCTTCACATCCGCAAGCGTCGGGCAGATTGCTGCCGACGCACTGCTGGCCGAACGGCTGGACGCCTTCGTGGCCCGCTTCAGCCGGCTGCAGGACACCCTGGGCGACAAGCTGCTGCCGGCCTTGCTGGACGCCGTGGGCGAGACGCCGGGCACCGCCATGGACAACCTGGACCGGGCCGAACGCCTCGGCTGGATCGCCTCGGCCGACCGCTGGATGGTCATGCGACGCCTGCGCAACCAGATGGTGCATGAGTACATCGAAGATCCAGTCGTTCTGGCCGACGCCTTGAATACCGGGCACGAATTCGTTGCGGCCCTGGTTCATGCGACCCAGCGCTGTGGGGCCGAGATTGCACGGCTCACAAGGTCTTAGACGACCAGCACCGCCCACCTCGACGGGCTGCTGATCGTGGGCGACGTGGTCAAGCTGCACGGCAGCCTGCACTGGTTCGACCCGGCGCTGGGCGCAGACAACCGGCTCACGCACAGCGGGCCGGTGGAGCTGCCGATCAATCCGGTGGCGGCGAATTGACGGCTTGACTGACGGATTCGCTGACCTACGCCGGACTATCCGGCGACTGCTCGCTTTTCTCAGGCACCGCTTCGCTGGGCGGCGGGGCGTCATGTGCCGCGGCTTTACGCTGGGCCTTCTCGGCCTTTTTCTTCTTCTTTTCCAGCTCTCGCTGGCGCTTCTCGAACTGGTAATTTGGTTTCGCCACGTGGCTTAGTCCTTTCGGTATCGGGACACCCACGATACCTGAATCGGAAAGCACCACCGTTCAGGACAAAGCGATACACGCCGATCTGCTGGCGCCACCGGAAGTCAAAGGGCAAGGCGGGCAGGTCTTGCGTTCCAATATCTTCCGCTCCGCAGTATCAGCATTTGTCGCAATGCAAGACCTGACCCCATCACAACATGACCGCTAGGGCTCACTGGTCGAGAGCTCTGTCGGTAGCCTCTACCAGAAACTTGAGGAACTTGATGTGTCGTTCCAAGTCCTCTCGCTTCACGAGGTGCGGTGCAGGCGGCGCTCCGTTCTGTGCCGGCT
>JAJZUZ010000239.1 GCA_021845965.1 Pseudomonadota bacterium
CGTCGCGTTCCAGCTGCCAGCCGTCGAAGCACTGCCGCCACCGGGCGGCCGTCTGCAGGCAGTGCTGCTGCGGATCGAACATGTCCAGGTAGGTCGTGCCCTGCACCAGCAGGTTGAGGGCCAGCACCCCGCCGGGGCGCAGGCAGTCCTGCAGCTGCGCCAGCTGCTGCCGCGCGTGCGCGCAATCGAGGAACATCAGCAGGCCGATCGCCGCGATGCTGTCGAACTGGCGCGGCAGGCGATGGTCGGTCAGATCGGCCTGCTGCGCTTCGATGGCCAGGCCCTGGCTGCGGGCGCGTTGGCGCAGATGCTCGATGGCGGTGGCACTGCCGTCCAGCGCCAGCACGTGGCAGCCCCGGCGCGCCGCCGCCACGGCCAGGTTGCCCAGGCCGCAGCCAAAGTCCAGCACCTCGCCGCGCAGCCAGGGCAGCGCGTCTTCCTCGAAGGGGTTGAGGCGCAGCGCGGTCTCGCGCAGCTGGTGCTGGAACTGCTGCTCGAAGAACGCTACGCTGTGCGAGAGGGTCATGGCGGTCTGCATCGCTGGCCTAGCGCAGCGCGTGCCACACATGCGGCCCCAGCACCAGCACGCCGATGACGAACGCCGCCAGCGCGGCGATCAGCACCGCGGCTGCTGCCACATCCTTGGCCTGGCCGATCAGCGGGTGCCGCTCGCGCGTCACGGCGTCGGCCAGCAGTTCCAGCGCGGTGTTGAAGGCCTCGGCCATCCACACCAGCGCCATCGCCAGCACCAGCCAGAGCCATTCATAGGCATTGAGTCCGAAGTAGAGCGCGGCGGCAACGACCAGCAGCGTGGCCGCCGCGTGGATCCAGGCATTGTGCTGGGTGCGCAGCAGTGTGCCCAGCCCGGCCCAGGCATAGCGAAAGCTGTGCAGGCGCTGGCGCAGGCGAAAGGGCTGGTTCATGACAGTGGCTCGAAATGACTGTATATTTGAACAGTATCCGGTATCGACATCCGGATCGCAAGCCTAACTTAGCGCGCCCGACGGCCGCACACCATGAGCGAGCTCAAGATTCCTTTAACCGCCCTCAAGGGGCGCGGCGCCGCCACACGCAATGCGCACCGCTTCGAACAGGACGCGCGCAGTGCCTTTGACGACGGCTGGCAGACCTGGGACGGCCTGCTGTCCGACGCGTCCGCGCCGTCCGGCACCGAAGTGCGCTGGGAGGACGCGCGCAGCGCGCTGGTGGGCAACGATTCGCCCGACATTGCCTTCGACTACTCGATCAACCCCTACCGCGGCTGCGAGCACGGCTGCAGCTACTGCTATGCGCGCCCCACGCACAGCTACCTGAGTCTGTCGCCGGGGCTGGACTTCGAGCGCGTCATCATCGCCAAGCGCGGCCTGGCCGAACAGCTGCGGCGCGAGCTGGCGCGGCCCGGCTACCGCCCCAGCATGATCGTGCTCGGTTCGGCCACCGACTGCTACCAGCCGGTCGAGCGCGAGCTGCGCCTCACGCGCGCGCTGATCGAGGTGCTGCGCGATGCGCGGCATCCCTTCTCCATCATCACCAAGTCCAGTGGCGTCGAGCGTGATCTGGACCTCATCGCGCCGCTGGCCGCCGACGGTCTGGCCGCGGTGTATGTGACCATCACCACCCTCGACGGTGGGCTGGCGCGCCGGCTGGAGCCGCGCGCGGCCGCGCCGCAGCGGCGCCTGCGCACCCTCCGCACGCTGGCCGAAGCCGGCGTGCCGGTGGGCGTGAGCGTGGCGCCGCAGATCCCCTTCATCAACGAGGACATGGAGCAGGTGCTGGAAGCCGCAGCGCAGGCCGGCGCGAAAAGCGCCTTCTACACCGTGCTGCGCCTGCCCTGGGAGCTGAACGAGGTGTTCCAGCAGTGGCTGGCACTGCACTACCCGCAGCGGGCCGCGCGCGTGATGGCGCGGCTGCGCGAGATGCGCGGAGGGCAGGACTACGATGCCAACTTCGCCACGCGCATGCACGGCAGCGGTCTGTGGGCCGATCTCATCGCGCAGCGCTTTCACAAGGCGTGCGCACGCCATGGCCTCAACCGTGAACGCACCGCGCTTGACCTCTCGCAGTTCCGGCCCGGGCTGGCGCACGGTCAGGCATCGCTCTTCTGACGCCCGCGCCGCGCGCATTTGCGTGCAATATTTCCGCCGCGAGCGGTCCTGGCGGCAGGTCCAAGGATCCCGTCAACTATTATTGGCCGAATGTATTTTGCGGGCCTGGACGCCGCGCGCCCGCTTTCCCTGGCCGGTGGCGCGGGGGGCCGGCGGCGGCAGTCATAAACGGACGAATCCTTGGACTCCAGACAGACGACCGAACCTGAACGCTTGCGACACTGGCACGATCAGCGTCGCTGCGCCCTGCGCCTGGGTGCGGCGTTGATGCTGGCGCCGCTGCTGTCCGCCTGCCAGGAACCGGTCGCGCCCCTGCGTCTGGGCAGCATCGTCTTCCCCGGCTACGAATTCCTCTTTCTCGCGCGTGAGCAGGGCTGGCTGGACGAACGCCAGGTGCGCCTGATCGAGCTGCTCTCCAACACCGATGCCTTGCGCGCGCTCGCGGCCGGGCAGCTCGAGGCCGCGCTGCTGACGCTGGACGAGATGCTGTCGGCCCGCGCCGACGGTCTGGACCTCAAGGCGCTGCTCATCCTGGACGTTTCCGATGGAGCCGATGTGGTGCTGGCGCGGCCGCCGCTCACGCTGCGTGACCTGGCGGGGCGGCGCGTGGCCGTGGAGGACAGCGCCGGTGGTGCCATCATGCTCGGCGCCCTGCTGGCGGCGGCCGGGTTGCACATCGAACAGGTCCGCAAGGTCCCCTACACGCTGGACCGCAGCGTCGAGTTCTACACCCAGCGGCAGGCCGATTTCCTTGTCACGGCCGAGCCCTGGGCCGGCCAGCTTGAACAGCTGGGCGCCCGGCGGATCTTCGACAGTCGCAGCATCCCGGGGCGCATCGTGGATGTGCTGGCGGTGCGCGCCGAGGCGATCCGCCCGCATGCGGTGGCGCTGCGCCAGGTCGTCAGCGCCAACTTCCGCGCCCAGGCCTACTGGCGCCAGCAGCCCGAGGCCGCCGCGCGCCAGATGGCACCGCGGCTGCAGCTCGGCCCGTCCGAGGTGGCACGGGCCTTCAAGGGCTTGAGCCT
>JAJZUZ010000005.1 GCA_021845965.1 Pseudomonadota bacterium
CGAGCAGGCGGGCGGCTTTCTCGGCGTCCGCGTAGAACAGCTCGTAGAAGTCGCCCATGCGGTAGAACAGCAGCGTCTGCGGGTACCCGGCCTTCAGGGCCAGGTACTGCTGCATCATGGGGGTGTGATTTGAGAACCCCTCAGAAGCACTGCTTTTCGATACCTTGTCCATATAAATCAATGACTTGCGATAGTTTCGGTGAGCTCAACTGATGTCGTTCAAATTCAAGTGAGATCAACTGGAACGCTTGAAACGGGTGTTCTATGGGGACTAAATCCGATTGGTTCGGCTACACTTGGATTTCAGTCCCCCTGAGGGTATATGGGAGGCTGAAATCCAATGGCAGTAAGGGTTTTAGACCGATTTTCCGGTCCCCCGAGTAAGAAATCCAGGCGATCAAGGAGAAGCTCGTGACGGCCAGCAAAAGCAACCGGAATCCCTCTTGGAAGGCGAAGCTCAACGACGCCTTCGTCAAGACGCTCGGGCCTGAGAAAGCCCCCAAGGGCTACGACTCCAGCGGAAAGCTAGTGTTCGCGAAGGCGTCCGGAAGCACCGTTTATATCGTATGGGATGAGTCGCGCGAGGCGCCTCCGGGCTTCGGCGTAAAAGTCGCCCGCAAGATGACCTACGTTCTGCGCCGCAAGGTCAACGGCAAGTCGATCATGCCGACGGTGGGGAATTGCGCGGATTTCAAAGACATCAAGCAGGCCAGGGAGGCCGCCGCCGAGCTGGCGCGGACCCTCCTGGCCACGGGGCGCAATCCCAACGAGATCAAGCGCGAGGCTGCCGCTTCCGAACTGATCATGGGCGATGCGATGAGTCGCTATCGCGAGCACCTGGTCAAACGCACTCAGAGGCCGGCGACCAAGGAGACGCTCAGGGTCTTCGATCGGGCCATCAGAAAGATCAAGGGCTTCAAATGGGATCGGCTCAAGGTCAGAGAGATCCTCACCAAGGACATCACGGCGAAGTTCATGGAAGAGAAGGCAAAGGGTCAATCGGCGGCAGAGCAGTGCTTCCGCTGGGCGTCGCGCTCGGTGGCCTGGTGCATCGCCCATGAGAAGCTCGCGGCGAGCGCGGAGGGCAGGAAGCCCACCATCGAGGCCAACCCTTTTGATGTCTTGGTCACCGACGGGCACTACCGAACACGGGAGCAGATGGAGGCGGAGCGCGAGGCGAGCGGGGCGAGAAATCCACTGCGCCCAAGCCAAGACTTGGGGCCCTTCTTCGAGGCGGCGTGGTCCAAGAAGGATCAGAACGACAACAAGACCGGCATTCACTATTTGATGCTGATGCTCCTTTGGGGCTGCCGCAAAAGCGAGCACGCCGCCTGCGTCTGGGGTGAGCTCCTTCAAGAGAATGGCCCCGCCGGTGTCGGAAAGAAGGTGACCAGCCATGTCGCTTTCGACGATGAGAGGTGGGGCCCTTACGTCTTCTTCTACAAAACCAAGAACGGTAAGAACCATCGAATGCCGATCGCCCCGATGGCACTCGAGCTGCTACGGCATCGCCAAAATGATGCGGCGGCCGAAGTGATGCGGCGAGGATTCGAGTCGAAGTCCAGGCCGTTCGTGTTTCCCGCGCGAAGCAAGTTTTCAAAGACCGGGCATTACTCGGACGCCAGCGAGCTGCTCGATCAACTGCGCCAGGAGATTGGCGCTGACAAATTGACGCTGCACGACTTGAGGCGCTCGTTCGGCGCGGTGATGACAGCGCTGGAGTTGCCCGAAGTGATCAAGCGGCGGTTCTTGAACCACGCCCACTCGACGGTGACGGACAGCTACACCCAGGCCGAATGGAACGATTTGAGAAAAGCGATGGAGCGCATCGAACAGGCCGTTCTGAGCAAAGCCCCGAACGTCTATAACGTCTTGAAGCCCGTGGGCTGGCCACCGATCCCCGCGCCGCCTCCCCATGTGTGCCGGCCCGTCAAGCCGAGATCAGGTCGGCCCAAAAAGGCGGCCTGAGGTCGTAATGGCGCGCGGGCCGGAGCCTTCTGAAGGCAGCCGAAATTCTGAGGCTATGATCAAAACAGAAGCGGCGGAAAAGCCAAAATCCGTGAGAACTCGTTCGAGGTGGAGGAGACAGAATGCTTGATTTGAAGCGACCGGTCAGCTCATTTGAAGATCCGTGGGAGCGCGTCAACGCGTGGCCGGACGGCAAGCCCTTGAAGACCAAAGAGGCGGCCATCTTCATGCGCTATTCCGTTGCGACGCTGGCGAGGATGAGGAAGAAAGGGAACGGCCCTGATTACTTCCAAGGCGGGATCAAGCAAGATGGCCGGATACCGAGGCCTTCTCTGGAGGGCGAGGACTGGAGAGGTCCGGGCGTCAACCAGCACATCCACTATTTCAAAGAAGACATCCAGGCTTGGCAAAAGGCTGGGAAGGTGTCCAACACGCTTGAAGCGGCGATCAGGAAGGGGCAGCTGAGAACCTTCAGCGCCATCGGAGATTTGCTCGAAGAGCTCCCGTATTACATCGACCCCATGGGAAGAGTCGAGGCCTGCGTCGAGGATCTCTCCATGCAGACCCTCATCGAGCGGCTGGATGTGTGGGAAATCGAATGGCTGCCCGCAGTGGAGGCGGCCGCGAAAGTCTGGACGGATCGGGAAGCGCAAAAGAAGCTCGCCGATGCCATCAAACCCGTTCTGAAATATGCCCTGGAGAGGTTGGACACTGGAATCGAAGCCTCCGAGCTCAATGCGGAAGGCCGAAGAAAGTAGGGTCACCGCGTCGAACACCTCATGGTATCGCCAATGAGATGAGAGTAAGTGATATCAAATGCACTCATATTCGGTTTCTGTCGAACTGAGCGGGGTGTCCTGAAAATCACAAATGGGTTTTCTGTCGGATGGCGGGCGTGATGACTTAGTGGCTAAAAAAAATTAAGTCGAAATGGTCCCAGAAAAATCACAAAAACTCCGACCTTCCGTAAAATTCAGCTATTCCGATCCCAAAGGTCAGTCATTCGGCTGACGGGAGTCCGGGTCAGCGGGCAAGCAGAAACCGCTGACACGTAGGGTCGGTCGATATTTAGTGGGTTGATCCCGAATCGATGCAGCGAGCCGAAAGGCAGGGAAATTGTTCCTGGGACGGGCTGCCGATTATGAGCCTCTGGCTGCTGCTGGAGAGAACCGTTAGCGGTATTCACCGCGAGACCGGCGTCCGAACTTAGCTACGGCTTTGCCGTGGCTTTCGTTCGGAGTTCGCCGTGAAAGCATCAGTCTCGAAAATCAAACACTCCTTTGGCTTCAACGCCAAGGGTGTCGTCGTTGCGCCGAAGTTCACCCTGTCCATGCCGCAGGGCCAGGTTGGCACCATCGCGCTCACCGTTCACGCCCAGCCCGTATTCGGTCGCTGGATCGCCGAGCCCTCATGGTCCCTCGGCGAGGGCGCCTTACAGGGCAGCCACATGCTGCCCAACGAGCGCTCCCAGCTCTACGCGACTCTCAGCGAGGCAGTCGAGGCAGCGCTGGATCGTGGCTTGCGCCAGATGCAGGCCATGCTCGGCAAGGCCGCGCACGATGCCAAGTGGCATACCCGCTTCGAGCAGTTGCGCCAGTGGCAGGCCGAAGCCATGCGCGAAGTCCGCGCCAAGGATGAGTCCCTGCCGTTACACGGCCTGACCGGCATCGACCTCTTTGCCGGAGGGCTGGGCGGCCTGTCCCTGGGCATGGTCAGCCAGGGCGTGCGCGTTGCGCTGGCCTGCGAGATCGACCCCGAGGCCCGCCGCATCTATCAGAGCAACATCCGGCCCGAGCATATGTTCGCGGACATCCGCACGCTGCTGGCTGAGTGCAAGCGCAAGGGCATCCAGCTCAAAGCCGACATCGTGTGCATGGGCCTGTTGTGTCAGGCCTTCTCCAAGGCCGGCAAGGGCCTGGGCTTCGCCGATCCCACACTGGCCGCAGCCTACGCGGCGTCGATGGACGTGCTCGAAGCTGTGGACGCCAAGGTGATCCTCATCGAGTGCGCCCGTCAGTTCCTGACCCATGACGGCGGCAAGGATGCCCGAACCCTGATCGACCGACTCACCCGCGCCGGCTATCGCGTGCAGCACCGCAGCCTCAACGCCGCAGGCTTCGGCGTGGCCCAGAGCCGCGAGCGCTCCTTCATCGTTGCCACCCGTATCGACCTGAATGTGGACGACATCCTGGGCTACGTGTTCCCCGAGGAGCACGAACCCACGGCAGTTGTGGCGGACGTGATGGACGCTGGCCTACCCGCGACCATCGGCGCCAAGCGCATCACGGCGCACGCGCCGCCTCCTGCTGGCCGCGTGGGCCAACTTGCGCAAGTCGGCCGCATCGACGGCAAGAACTGCCAAGGCTACCGCGTGTATAGCCCCAAAGGCCTGGGGGCCACGCTCACCGCATCCGGTGGCGGTGCCGCCCGCTTTACCGGCGCCTACGAGGTGCCGGGCGGCGCCCGCACGCTGACACCGCGCGAAGCGGCCCGCTTGCAGGGCCTGCCCGAGTGGGCCGAGGTTCACCCGGTGCAGACGCACGCCATGCGGCACGCGGGCAACGCCGTGGCCGTGCCGCTGGCACGCGAGCTGGTGCGCCAGCTCGGCGCAGTCCTGCCGCGAGCCGCCTGAGAACAGATCCCGGTGGGTGCGTCCGCACCTGCCACCCGGGATGCGTTGTCAGGGCGGCGCAGCTCGGGCTAATCATTGCCCTGTGAAAGGAAATTGAAATGACAGAAAAGAAATTGATGCGACTTGTGACGAGCGCCCCGCATACCAAAGAAGAGAGTGCGTCGAATTTCAACGGAAATTTGGCGTGTAGTCGCTCCTTGCAAGAGCGCATCAAGGTCAAGAAAGCCTTCAAGGCTGCTAAACGGGGTGACCTTGTAGCACTGAAAAAGTTGATCAAGAACTCAGTGCAAGCCAATTGGCTGGACGATAAGGGGT
Organism: Pseudomonadota bacterium; assembly: GCA_021845965.1. Lineage (GTDB taxonomy): Bacteria > Pseudomonadota > Gammaproteobacteria > Burkholderiales > Burkholderiaceae_C > Hylemonella. Next base: position 4,916 of record JAJZUZ010000005.1, read on the forward strand.
TGTTGTGCTTGCTTGATCAGGCAGTATTTTCTGAATCGTTACCAGCAGTTGAGTGGTTGCTGGATATGGGAGCTGACCCCTGCACGCTGTTTCGTCATGATGGTCTTCATCCAGTTGGAACACCCTATACGCCTGGAATGTATTTCTCTCCGTTCGCCTCTGCAATCAGTTTGGAAACACCCGACATCGCATTGCTGTTGATGCAGCGTGGGGCAAGTCTTGATCTCCCAACTTTATGCCTATCAGACGGTGGCGGCATGACTTGCCGACAGCATGCCGAGAATACGGGGAGATGGCCTGCACTTGAAGCCTGGCTTATCAGTCAGGCGGCGAAGCCGGCAGGTTCTGGTTCGAAGCGGTCCCCGCGTTTGTGAACACGGGCACTTGACAACCGGGTCAGGCTTTGAGAGGCATAGAGGGACCGGCGTGGAGCGAGCAATGTTCATCACGGGTTTTCAACCCGTTCAGAACGCTCGGGCCTGCCGGCCTCTCTTGGAGAAAGCTCGATGCCCGCACCTCTCAAATCCCGCCGTGACCTTCGAGAACGCTTCGACCTCTACCTCAGCCCGGTCGAAATCGAGCAGGTCCGCGCCAACGCCGCCGCCGCCCGCCTGCCGATGTCCACCTTCGTGCGCCGGCTGGCCCTGGGCCAGCAGATCGAGGTGCCGCCCGCTGCCGCCGATCTGGCACGGTGGCGTGAGCTGGCCCCACTGGCCAACAACCTTAACCAGATAGCGCGCGCCTGCAACGCCGGTCGAGTGGAGGGGATCGACCCTGCCACCATCGACGCCCTGGCCGAGCAGGTGCGCCTTCTTCGCCTTGATCTGCTGGGCGCTCGCAGCCCGAGGGGACACGCATGATCTGCAAGCTCACCAAGGGCAAGGGCTTCCGTGGCCTGTCCAACTACCTTCTGAGCGGCGGACGCGGGCACATCGTGGCCGGCGTCATGGCCGGACGAACCCCGCGTGAGCTGGCTGCCGAGTTCGGCGTGCTTCGCCGTTTGAATCCCAAGCTGGGCAAGGCCGTCGCCCACTTCTCCCTCAGCCCTGCACCGGGCGACCCAGAACTGACTGAGGCCCAGTGGCAGGCGATAGCCGAGCGCTTCACCGCCGAGATGGGCTTTGGCTCCGCGCCATGGCTCGCGGTCATCCACCGCGACACCGACCACACCCATATGCACCTCATGGCCTGCCGCATCGACGCCAACGGCAAGACCGTCAGCGATGCCAACGACTTCCGACGCGCTGAGGCCAGCGTGCGCGGCATCGAGGCCGATTTCGGCCTGATCGCCGTGGCCAGCTCGTCAACCCAGAAGCAGCGTCAGCGCAATCAGATACCAACCACCAACCAGGGAGACACCACCATGACCGCCGACCAACCAACCCCACCCAACCCCTTTGAGCCAGGCCACCCCCAGCATGACACCTGGCCCCAGTCCTTCGAGCCGGGCCGCGACGAAGCGGAGATCGCCTTCATCGACCAACACTGCATCGAGGTCAACCAGGGCGAGTCCGCCGACATCCTCAGCGATAAACAGCGCCGGGAGATTCGTCGCTTCATCGCCGAGGAGGATTACGCGCAAATGGCGCGGACCATCCTGGGCGACAGCTTCACCCGCGCCCACCGGCATGCGGGCGGCATGACACTTTACTTCCGTGATCCCGGGCGCATCACCGACCGGGGCGACCGCTTGCAGGTGATGGGCGGCATGGACGAAGCTCTGGCTGCCAAACGCGTGGTCGCCCTGGCAGTGGCTCCCGGACGTGGCTGGAAGTCGATCTCCTTCAGTGGTTCGGCCCTGTTCGTGGAGCTGGCCATGCGCGAAGCGCTGGATCACCGCCTGGCCATCGTCGCCAAGAACGAGGAGCAAAAGGCCATCCTGGCGCGCCTGATCGCCGAGCGGCAGGGCGGCATGGGTGCCAACAGCGGACCGGCTGCGGCACCTCAGGCAGCCCCAGCTGATCCCCTGCAATCCATTCTGGACGAACTGGACAACCTGCCGGCGCAGACATCTACGAAGACTGCGCCCGCTGTGCCGCCAGAGCAGGACTGGCCGGCACCATTCCCCGAGCCTGAACCCAGACCCGTCGTCGGCGTCATGCCGTTGCATCTCAACCTGGCTGAACGGCTCAAAGCCCGCCGTGACGAGCGAAAGCTCAGCAGCACCCCCTCAACCCCGCCCACGCCGCCGCGCAAGTCGAGCGGTCTGGGGCTATGAACGTCGAGGAGGTTCCCATGACCTAACAAAACACTTCCCTACATAACGCATTTACGAACCATAACCATATCAAGGAGACAACATGACCAAGCAAACTACAAACAAAACCGTTTACATCAGCCTCAGCCTGGACGAACTGGCCGCGCTCGAAGCCTTCGGATTTAGAGAGCGCTGGGCCTATATCGCTTGGAAGCGGCTCGCCAACTTCAAGACTGGGGCGGTAGGCCGCTTCGGCAAGCAGAAGCTCACCTATAACGAACTCGCCAAGCGCCTCAACCCGCCACTCGGCGTGCAGGGGCGTGGCCAAGGCGCTATCGACGACACGCAGGCTGGCGACATCCTGCGGGCTTTCGAGCGGGCCGGACTGGTGTCCGACATCTGGCGGCGGACGGACAACAACGGGCTGACCTTCTTCATGCCCATGGCGCCCATCGGCGGAAATAAGCCAGCCCAGGTCGCGCAGCCGACCACACCACCTAGCCCGCCAACCGGGCAAGTTCTGCAAATCTTCCCGGAGCCTGAGCCTGAGCAAATCGCTGCAGAGCCAGCGCCGATGCGGGTTTCGGCCTCATCGACTGACTCTCTATCAGTATTGATCAATAGAGAAATACATATCAATACTGAGAGGGCGGACCTCGGCACCGCCGAGGCCGCCCCGTGCCGCGCCACAGGCGCGGCACGAACCCTGGCAGAAATCCACCCCGAGGCCGCTGCGACAACGCTGGACGCCGATGCGATCGAGCGCGTCCTTGGGGACGATTGGGACTTCGTTGACGTCCACACCCCCGCATCGCGGGCGCGCTACGCGGCATGGGCCCAGGCTGGAGTGTCGCTCACCGAGTTGGAGGCGGCGATGGGATTGGCGCAGTCGCTGGATGACGATGGGGTAACGCCAGTCGCTCTCGAAGTCCATCTGTGGCCCACGGTGGGCGGACGCGGCATGCGTCCAAGCGCCTGAGCATCGAGCTGACGAGCGGCCCGGACATCCGGGCCGCTGTTTGAGAACGTGTTCCCAGTCGCGCCGATTGGCGCTGAGGCAGAGGGGGACGCCATGAACATCCGTCAGCAGATCACCGACGACATCATCAAGGCCATGGAGGCGGGCACCCCGCCCTGGCGCAAGGGCTGGACCTCGGGATGCCTGCACTTCAACGCTTCCACGGGCAAGCCCTATGCCGGGATTAATCAGGTCATCCTTGGCATGCAGGCTCATACCGATCCGCGTTGGCTGACCTACAAACAGGCTGAGGCCATGGGCGTGCATGTCCGCAAAGGAGAGCACGGAACGCGCATCGTCAAGATGGTCGAGGTGGATCGGCGTAAGGCCGAGGCCGGCGGCGAGGAGCAGGAGACGCTAGGCGTGGAAGGCGGCAAGGCGCTGGTGATGAAAGCCTACACGGTGTTCAACGCCAGCCAGATTGACGGCATGGCGCCGCTTCCCGAGCGTGAGCCCGGCGCCGAGCCTTCGGAGGCCGTCGACGCGGTGGTTTGGGGACTGCAGGACACGGGCATGAAGCTGAACTTCGGGGCAGGGCAGCCCGCCTATTACCCGCGCAGCGATGAAATCCGCATGCCGCAGGCGCGAGACTTCCACAGTGTCGAGGATTACCAGGCCACGCTTTTGCACGAGTGCGCACATGCGTCTGGCCACCCCAAGCGTCTGGCACGTCTTCACATGGATGCTCGCTTCGGATCTGCCGAATACGCGCGAGAGGAACTGACCGCAGAACTGGCCAGCGCCATGATGGGCGGAGTGGTTGGCTTGCCACCAGGGCCGTCCATGATCGAGCAGCATGCAGCCTACCTGTCGAGTTGGCTGGACGCGCTGCGACGGGACAAGAACGAAATCTTCCGGGCGGCGGCGGACGCGCAGAAGATTTGCGATTACTTGTCAGAGCGGGCCTTGGAGGCGAAGCCCAGGCGCGCTAAGTGGGGGGTGATGGCGCCGGCTATGACGCGGGAGCCGGTCACGGAGTCTGGGGATGATCAGACAGAGCCTGTCGCCTTCGCGCGAAAACCGGCACAGCCACGATTGTGAATTGATTTGACCAATGAGGCCTCAGTCCTGCTGCTTCTCAGCATGATTCACTAGCGCTTTATGGCGAAAAATTCGAGGTCTCGTCACCTCGTCAGTCTTTCAGGCACGGTCTCGGCAGAGACCCCATCAGGTTTTTTTAGAATGCATTTGGCGAGGCATCCGATATCAGGATGCTTTCCCAATATCACATTGAAAAACCGAGGAGACCCAATGGCAATCATCCACGACGACAACAGCTTCAAGCTTGCTCTGATCACAGAGGATCTTCAAGGAGATCAATCTATAAAATCCTTTGCTGCCGTGTGCGAAGAAGCAAAGCGTGCAATGTCAGCACATGACATCGGAGATGATTTCCGTCGGTCCTATGCGCAACGTTTTGATGATCCATCGAGGCTCCTGAGTCAGATCAAATCAGACATGATGGATAACTACATGATCGGTGCGTTCGTCTGTATGGAAATGGACATGCCGAAAAGGATGCCCTTGATTGCCTGGGCAGCCATGAACAAGATGGAATTCCAAGGATTACATGGTGAAATCGCGTGCATGAGAGCATTGATGTGGGCTGGTTATGACGTCAATGCTCGGGCCGAAGAAAATGGCGCGACGGCCCTTCATGCGATGTGCAACTTGAAGTGGGGTGGTGGTGCCCACCCTCGTGCGGTATATCACCTGCTCGAAAACGGGGCAGATGTAAACATTGCAGTTGAAAAGTCTGGCGATACCCCGCTGATCACCTTATGCGGTCACACAGGGTGGAGTGAAGACCTCGATCAAACGTTTCGCCTTCTCTTCAATGCAGGCGCAAACGTGGAGACAGAAGCAAAAGATGGCAGCACCGCTTGGAGTCTTCTGCAAGCGTGTCAGGAACAGAATCCTCACCCTTTAAGAGCTGAGCTGATTGAGGAGTTGGCTGCATGAATACGAGCAACTAGAGCCTGGCAAAACGAACGCGTGTTGGCTTCAGATGAGTTAGTCACGGGGTGACGAAAGGAATTTGAGGACCGCTTTGGCGATCTTGTTGGCAAGAAGGGGCGGCACCGCATTTCCAATCTGTCCGTATTGCTCCGTCCGGTTCCCTTCGAAGAAGTAGTTGTCGGGGAAGGTTTGCAGGCGTGCGGCTTCGCGAACCGTGAGACTGCGACACTGCGAGGGGTCCGGATGGATGTAGTAGTGCCCATCCTTCTTGATATGCGCCACGACGGTCGTAGAGGGTTCACCGCCAACTTGGACGCGGAAGCGGTCAGCGAAGGGAATGGACTTGTTCTCCCCTTCGCCCGCCATTTCGTTGTCATCTTCGTCCTGCTTTAAATTGTCATGGTCCGGCAGCAGGCGCGGAGGATATGCGCGAAGCGTGGGCGAGTAGCCAGTGACCTTGGCGAAGCATGAGGCGAAGAGGTAGCGTTGAAGGTCAGTCCGCATGTGGCTTCGGGCCTCGTGCTGGAGGACGCCTCCGAGACGCGCGTCGATGAACCACTTTTTTAGCTCGTCCGGCATCGATCCAGTCGTCATGTTTTTCATTGGCATGAAGGTGGCTCCGGAACTGACATGCGCCAGAGCCTTCTTCTTGCTGCTCGCCATCAAGGTTTCGATGCGCATCCGAATAGGTGCCCGCCACATTTTGAGCCCTCGCGGGGCATCACTCAGGGCTTTGAGCCAAGCCTCGTGCGAGTCTGGTTCTTTTGACAGCTTGCTGCGCAGAGCGGGGAGACCGGCAAGTGCGTCGTTGACGCCGACCTTGGCGCTCGACTTCTTCATTAAGAACCAGCGGGGGTGGGCTTTGAGGTCCTGGGTCGCTTCGGCCACGTCGGATCGGATGCCGAAGAGAATTACCCGGTGGCGACTTTGCGGAATGCCATAGTCGTCGGCCTCGATCACGTAGTCTTTGGGATTGAGCTGCTCGCCCGCGACCACAAGCGAGCGCACTTCGTAGGTCAGTCCATCTTTTGGTTGCCGCAGATCAGCGAGGATGCGGTCGAATATAGGTGAACCGCCATGTTTGGAATTGAGCATCCCCTTGACGTTTTCCATCACGAAGACCGCAGGCTTGAACTCTTGGATGATGCGCAGATATTCCGTATAGAGGAAGTGCCGCTTGTCTAGCTCGAAGGCCTTGGGGTCTCTGCCCCGCATCTTGGAGCGACCCGCCAGGGAGTAGGCTTGGCACGGCGGTCCGCCGATGAGCACCCATTCCTTGTTGTCGCCCAGAGCTTCCCTGATCCATCCGTCGATTTCTTCGTGGGGTGTCTTGCCCAGCTCGGCAAGGCGGGCCTCTTTGGCTGCCTCTTGCGCGGCGTCCTTGATGTCGGGGTGCTCGTAAAACTTTTCCCGATTGATGATTCCGCGCACGTAGTCGTAATATGCTTGGGGGGCTTTGCCTTTGGGGAATTTTCGGAACAGCGCGCGCAGCATGAGCGTGCGGTGGGCGACGGGGTCCTTTTCAATGGACACTTTGACCGCGAAGCGGCGCACGCCTTTTTTGTCCACGATGGACGAGAAGCCTTCGCAAAGTCCTCCTGGACCGGCGAACAGGTCGATCACCGGTATCTCACTGTGCGACAACATCGATTGTTCTTTTCAAATATTCAAAACAAGTCCCATCCGAGCCGCGGTGGGAATGCCGAGGCCCAATTTCGGCAACCTTTAATCTTATCCGGATATTGCGGGCGGCCAGTTCTAAGTTCATGGGAGCGGCGCGGCCTTGGACCGATTCAAGCTAGCTGGAAGGCGCTGGCTTTGGCCAAGTTCCACGCGCGATCCCAAAGGCCGCCCCAGAGCTCCATGCCGCTTTCGTCCGCCGGGTCCATGCCATGACGCATGAAAGCGGCGTGCAAGGCCATGTTGGCGTCGCAGAAGTCGTGCGAGTGGCAGATGTGAGGATCGGGCTGCTCCGAGTTCCTTTGGGCTGCCAGCTCCAGTTGGGCGGCGGTCATGGAGGCGCGAAGCTCTTGGCAAAATTCCCGGGCGAGTGTTTCGGCGGTGGGCATCATGGCATCGAGGCGAGTTTTGCCTAGTTATAGCGCGCAATGGCGGCAAGCTCTGACGCGGCTAAGCCGTCAACCGCTGATCAGCCTTGCGATGGCGCGCCGATCTCGCCGAGCGGCTCGCTGCCCTTGATCCAGGTGTTCATGGCGGCTTGCAGACCGGCGGCGACTTCGGCGTCACGCATCGAGCACTCCCAAACACATAGCACACGCCAGCCCAGCTTTTGGAGCTTCTCGACTGCGCGGCTGTCACGCTCTACGTTGGCCTCGAGTTTGGCCTTCCAGAACTCGGGTCGAGTGGCTGGCATCTTGGCGTATCGGCATCCTTGATGGAAATGCCAGAAGCAGCCTTGGACGAAGATGGCCACGCGTCGGCCCGGCATGACGATGTCGGGTGTGCCGGGCAAGTCCCGGCGGTGCAGCCGGAAGCGGTAGCCCGATGCGAAGAGCATCCGCCGGACGATCAGCTCGGGCTTGGTATTCTTGCCTTGGATGCCGGACATCATCCGACTGCGGACATGGGGCGGCACCACATCGACCATGGCTCGCGCGGCCTCAGACCGCCTTCACTTCGGGGATGTTGGAGCCTGGCGCTGTGTAGGTTGCTCCAAGCACCGCAGCTTTGCACTCAGGCCGCTTGGCCCACTCGGACACCATCTTGCCCTGGGCACTTTCGCGCAGAACATCGTTGACTTCCCTGGCCCATGTCGCGATCTGGCCCATCAGCTCCGGCGACAAGGCCTGGTTGTTCCAAATCCGGTCGAGGTCGATCCTGTCGCCCAGCTTTTGGGCTAAAAGCGAGACGGTGTAGGTGGCGACGTTGACCTGGAAGGCGGCAAACATGGGCCGCATCAACTTCTGGGCGTCGCGGTAGATTTTGGCCTTCGCCATCATCGCCTTGAAGTCCGCCACCGTCGGCTCGGGGATGTCCTGCCCATAGCTGGCGGTCAGCTCCGCCATGAACTTGTCGAAGTTCTTCTGCGTGCCTTGGCTGACCACGTCAGGCTTGACATCCCAAGCGTTGAGGTAGCGGGCCAAGTCTGTCTTGGTGATACGCCGCGCCGGCGGGATCGACTCTTTGAGGGCTTTGAGCTTTGCGGGGGTGTTGCCGGAGAGCGAGAGCAGGGTGTTGTAGCTCCCGGCCGCGCGCTCGTAGAACCACTGGCTCACCCCATCCGGACAATAGACGCTGCGCGAGAGCTTCTCGATGGCGACGTGATAAGGCTTGTTGGCCGACAAGTCCGACTGCTTGACCGCGTTTTGGCTGTTGGCGTATCGGGAGATGTCGGATATCAGAGTCTCCTCCTGCGCGGGGTCCTGAGTCCTCATCACGATGATCTTGGCCGGGACGAATACCCGGCGCAGGTCGGTCTCGGGAAACTTGCGCTTGGTGAAGAAGATTGATGCCGTGGTCTGCCCTCCATTGACGATCTGCAGGCCTTGGAGCAACGAGATGCAGTCGCTGCCGCTGGTCGATTTGACCAGCGCGATCTGGTCGGCGACGACCACGATGCCGTTGTTGTAGGCCATGAAGCGCCCTGGATCGTGCCGCAGCGTGTTCTGGATGCCCGCGTTGACCCCCTTGCCCTTCACGCTCAGAAACGAGCGCACGTTGGCTTCGAGCAGGCGGGAGTCGAACTTGGCATACAGCGTCTGCAAGGCGATGGCGGGGATGGCCGCCAAAGCGTAGTCGTAGTCTTCCCCTTCGCCGCCAGGGACGAACACGCAAGGCAGCGGCGCACCGCAAATCTCGTTGAAGTTGGCAATCAGCTCGTCGCGCGGCTTGCCCTCGGACACTTGCCGGAACAGGCGCTCGGTGTCCATGACTTCCAGGCGCACGGTCTTTCCATTGATCTCGCGTGGTTTGAAGCTCTTGGTCTTGGCGACCTTGTCGGTTAGGACAAACACCCGAATCTGGTCCAAGCCATCGTAGATTTGTTGGAGCTTGACGGCCAGCTCGCGCTCGTCGCTCGAATCTTCCAGCTTGGCGGCCATGGTCCCATTGGCACACAAGGTCAGAAACCGCAGGCACTGGTCCACAGCCGTTTTGGTGTCGGTCTCGGAGATGTAGGCGATCTCTCTGACGCCTTCATACAGGCTGATGAACAAGTCGAGCTGGTCCTCATCCTCGGAGATTGAGTAGCCGCTCAGGCGCAAGATGGCGTTGCCGGCCCGGCCCTTGTAGTGGCAGACCACAGGGTCGTTGTAGGTCATGCCGGCATCGGCCAGGTGATTCATGACGATGTCCGAGAAGACATACTCCTCAATGGGCATCTCGTCGCTGACTTGCGATTTGATGTCGTCTTGTAGCTCGCGCAGAAAGTCCAGAATCGCGGCGCTCATAGGGCTCCTAGTTTCTTCAATGCCATGTCGATACCGATGCCCGCGCCAAGCGCCTGCTCCAACTCCACGTCATATTTTGCATCCGTGACGCCCAGCGGCACGGTCCCCGGCGTCAGCCTTGGAAAGCCCGGACCGACCTCGGCCAGACGCGTCCCCGCTTCGCTGAACTTGCGGGGGTATTTGTCGAAGTGGGCGTCGAAGTAGCCGGCCGCGATGACCTTGTCGGAGAACAGGCGCGCGGCGTCCGGATTGCCGGCGAGTCGGGCGCGCAAGGAGTCGACCCACTGTGGCAGATTGAGGCCGGCCGCGCTTTGGACGAGGCGCGCGCCAGCCAGGAACAAGGGCTGCAGCGTGGAGTCGTCGAGTTGCGCGAGCGAGCTGATGTGGGCCGGAAAGCCGATGGGCGAGACTGTGGCTTTGACCTCGATGGCGCCGGTGCCCAGCTCGAAGTCTTGGTTGGCGTCCTGAGGCCCGACCCATGCTTTCAAGGCCATGTCCGGGTCGACGCCGGCGGCGATGATGGCGGACAGCACCGCGAGCTCGCCGACCAGGCCGATCTCCTTTTCCGGCGACAGGACCTGCGCGCCTTTGCGCATGAATTCTTGCCATGCCCGCACGCGAGCCAAAAAGGCCCTGGCCAGCCGCTGCGGGTCTGACGTCCCCTCGGACTCCAAGGCCGACACGACATCGCTGGCCATCGCCAAGAAGAGCTCGACGCCGCCGGTGGGCCTGCGCGTGAGTGCCATCCATGCCTTCCCGTCGCCAAGATCGACGCGCTCGACAGCAAACCCCTGGCCGTCGGGCAGCTTCTCGGCGGCCGGGATCGACAAGCCTGCGAAGCCGGCAAGGATGGCCTCCTCGTTGTCGGGGCTGCGCCGGGCGGCCAGTAGTGCGCAGCCCGCCGGGGACACGATGGGGATGGAGCTCCAGCCTGCGGACGCGGACGAGCCGGCCAACGAGGCCCAGGCCATGACGATCTCCTCATTCGGACGCGCCATAGTCCAGCTCCCATTGGTTCCAGATCAGGTGATCGACTTTGTATTCGACTTTGACGCCAGACTCGCTCGCCGGGAAGCTTACGCCGAAGCCGATGATCGGGTCGGTCCGCGTTTTGAAGACATCCTTTCCGGCGAGCTTTGGGTCCAGGGCATAGAGAAGAAGCAGCCCGCGCTCAGGCGCGGCGGGTATGCCTTCCTCGCCTTTGCCGCGCACCCGGCGGATCGCCGGGCCGTTGGGCAATTCGGGCTCCTTTTGGACCACGCCGTTCTTTTGCTTGGCGGGGTCTGGCTTCCAAGCCTTCTTGGTTGCCGCCAGCGCGGCCGACCAAGCCGGCTCGTCCAGATCGATTGCCTCGTCGCGCGGCGACAAGAGGCGTCCGATCGAGTAGCGGTCATCGAAAGAGGAATTGGCCGAGCGTTGTAGCGCCCCATCGATGGTCCAGCCGCCGTCGAAAGTGTATTTCGCGCCGCGGCCGCCCGCGATCACTGCCACGGTCCAGCTCGTGAGCTCGTTGGATTTGGACATCATCGTGCGCACGAACTCCGCCAGCAGCTTGCTGACAACCTTGTGGGCCTTGGGATGCGACACAAACGCCTCGAAGAAGTCGGCCACGCTGTTGCCCGGAACCGCGTTCCACAAGAAGCCGCTGAATTCCTGGTCCACGCCCTCGCGCTTCCTGATGATGGGGCTGGACTCCGATGGCTTGCCCATCGAGCCGATGAGCTTGTTGGCCGCCGCGAGGTTCTGGTCGAGCCGGGCGTCATCCTTGAAGAAGGCGATGGTTTCAAGCAGTTCGCCGGAAAAGGACAGATAGAGGCTTTTGGCTGCGCGCATCTTCAATGGCGATGTCACCAGCAGCACCGGATGCGACTGGACTTTGAGTCCGTATTCCTTGGGCGTCGCGCCGCTTTCGGCCATCGCGTCGAATTCCATCCGCAGCTCCTCGGAGGCGTCGGCGATATGTCCGAACCATTCAACTAAGTCTTCGGTGGTGTAAAGCCGGCAGAGGTCCACGTAGCCGGGGCGGTAGCCGAACCAACGCCCCATCTGCATCAGCGTGTCATACATCTTGGTCGTGCGAACGAAGTAGCTGGTGCTCAGGCCTTCGAGCGTCAGACCCCGCGCGAGCTTGTCGCCGCCTATGGCGATCACCTTGAGGCCGTGCTCCTCCTGCTCCGAGTAGTCGAGGGCGTCCTTAGCCGTCCCGTTGATGGTCTTGATCTTGATGTCGGCGACCACGTCGGGAAGGGCGGCCAGGATCGCGGGCCAATCCGGGACAGTCAGGTTCTCGCCAGGTTCCTCGATGAGGGTGGCGACTTCGGCGCAGGTAGGGACGAAGTCGGTCTCCCAAAGCGTCTTCAAATCCCCGGTAAGCGCGTCGTGGTCGATCCGTCTGGTCAGCCGCTGGACCATCATCATCACGTATTCTTCAACTTGCCGAAACACCTCCTTTTGGACCTTGGTGAAACGCGTCACATGGATGAGCATGGAGGCGTGCTCTTTGCCTTGTCCGCGCAAGGTCCGCGCGGCGCAGGCCAGCGCGAACGAGTGGATGGCCTGTTTGAGCGAGGGCGGGAGGATGTCTTGCCCCATGTAGGTCGGGACATGGTCCTTGTTGTGTTTGGGCGGCATCCAGCCACCGGGCTCGTCGCCATTGACATAGTCGGACACATCGCGCATCAGCGGAAGGCCGCCGACGCGACCCTCGGGGCCAAGCAGACCGAACACCCGCGCCGGGCCGACGTAGTTCGACGGGGCGGCCAGGTTGACGATGAACGACTGCGGGAACAGGTCGGGGCCTTCGTCGGTGGTCTCGTTTCTGCGGTGGATGAAGATGTTGGCGAAGGGCGTGGCGGTGTAGCCGACATAGGCCTTCCTGTCGAAAGCATGCAGGATGCTTCGGATCAGGCCATTGATGGCCTTCGGCTCGTGGTCGTCGTCCGGTTTGCCATCCGGGTCAATCAATTGCTCGCCGGTATCCACCGAGGCGTTGTCCGCCTCGTCGTCGATGACCAATAGCGGCAGTTTGGTGACGATGCGCCGCCCTGTCTTCAAGTCCGTCGTGTCGGCCACATGCCCTCGAATCCATTTGAGAAGCTGCGTGAGGACCGTCTTGTTCTTCTTGACCACGAACAGCCAGGGCTTCTCTTCCGGCGAGATGGCGAAGTGCCTGGCGACGGCGGCGTTGAAGTCGCCCCGGTCGGCCCGCGTGGTCGCGCAGTGCGGATGGATCGCTGGATCGCTGTCGATGGCGCCCACGCCCAGCGGCTTGCCGGGGTCGCGATTCTCGGAGGTCTCATAGCCCAAGAACGTCTCTTCAAGCCGTATTTGAGTTTGAGAGCGCAGGTTGTTGTGCAGGCCCGCCAGCACGATGATGATCTTGTAGCCGGCGTCGGCCGCCTTGCACACCAGGCCTGAATAGTTGCCGGTCTTGCCCGACTGGACGTGCCCCACGACCAAGCCCCGGCGATCCCACGGCCCCGGCCTTTTGGCGTCTTCCAGCAGTCCAAGGATGTGGTCGGTCGATTTGTCGAGCGCGCCGACCACCTCCACCGACAGTTTGAGCTCCAAGAACCGCTGGTAGCGCGGCCAGTAGCGCCAATCCTTCTTCTTGGCGGCGACCAGCCATGGCAGATGGCCCTCGGCGTCTTGCAGCGTGGTGTCCTTGCCGATCCAGTGGCTGAACCGCTGGATCAAGACCCCGATGGCGGCGGCTTGATCGGCCTCCTCGAAAGGCGTGGTCTTGAGGATGCCGGCTGCGAGCTTCACTTTTGTGGCGATGGCGGCCGGCGTGATGCCCACGGTCTCGCGTTCGGCCTCGAGCATGAGTTGGGCCATGTTGATGACGGGCAGCAGGGATTTGTCGGGTTGCGGCATGGCGTTCTTCTATGTGCTGGGGGCCGAGGGCGGGTCTGCGGCCGGGAGTTTGTCGATCAGCGATGGGAAATTCTGGAAAGGGTCGGTGGACAGCAAGGCTCGCTTGGCGAGCTCAGGGGTCATGCCGCGCCGCCCGACCATATCTTGATAGATGGTGTGCATGACGGCCACGATTTCGGCGGGCGCCTCCCCAGCAAACGCGGTGCGCGGCGTCTCCTTGTTCTCCGCCGTGTCAAGCCAAATGCGCTGCACGGGCACCGTCTCTTGGATTACCCGGAGCATCGCCTTGACCATGGGAAGCAGGGGGCCTGCGGCCTCGGTGACGGCGGCGATGGCCGGATGATTCTCGTCGATGCGGTAGCGAATGCCCGTGGCCGTGTGGTCCACCCGCCAAGCCTGTTCGAGCGGGGTGCCGGTAGGGCTCGGCGTGGGGCTGCCGCGATAGGCGAACACCTTGCGCGCTCGCTCGCGCGCATGCTCGGCCAAGGAAGTCAGCCAGGGGCGCAGCGCCACCGGCGGGCGGGCCGTAGACTTCTTGATGTCGATCTTCCAGGCGGCGTCGGCAGTGTTGGGGATGTCCAGGCGGATGCGGGCGAGGCGGTGCGACTCCTCCCGATTCCACGCGCGACCAGGACCAAGGCCCAGCCAGCCGCCAGCGACCAGAAGTCGCTCGTTGCGGTAGATGTAGAAGCCTTGCTGCGCGGTCCAGCCGTTGGGGCCTGCGCCAGCCTTCCATTCGTCGTCGGTGAGCTTGTCCTTGTGCGGCAGCACGAAGCACTCGACTTCCACCAAGCCCTCGGGTGTGCGCTTGCGGCCCACAGGCGAGGACCACGAGCGTCCAGCCATGAACGGGTCCCACGGGGCGATGGGCCTGTCGTTGATGAGGATGCGAAGCCTGGGTCGAGGCCCTTGGATGAGTCGGTGGAACACCATCGCCAAGTGGGCTTCGACCTGGTCAGCCATGTTGAGGAAGTCCTGGACCGTGTAGCCCTCGGTGACGATGCGGTCCAACAGCTCCCACAAGACTAGCGTGCCGTGGGTCTTGCCATCGAGCGCCGAAATGTGGGTTTCCGAGCCGGGGGCCGGGCCTTCAAACATCAGCCATTTCGCCTGGGGCAGCGCCGCGAGCTCCTGCAAATCCCAGCGCAGGCAGCAAGAGGCACCATCTTTCACCGTCGCCACGGTCAGGCGCCGGCACTGCGAAAGCGACGCCGTCTTCATGCCCATGCCGAAGCGGCCCAGATCGTTCGCCGCGCGCGCCTCGAGTGGGCTTTTGTCGCCAAGCGTCATCGCGCTTTCAAGCTCCGGGTCGCTCATGCCGCTACCGTTGTCGAGGACGGCGATGCGGCTGTTAGGGCCATCCCATGCCAGATCGATGCGGACTTCGGTGGCCCCAGCCGAGATGCTGTTGTCGATGATGTCGGCCAGCGCGGTGGCTGGCGAGTAGCCCATCCCGCGAAGGGATTCGAGCATGGGGGCGGCGCGTGGCGGCGCTTCCCTCGTTTTGGGCGGACGCGGGATCATCGCCAGTAGCCCTTTCCTGCCTCGTGCGCGAAGCCTAGCTCGACGAGCCTCGGGATCAGGATGCTTGTGTGGGTGTATTCGTCGTCGTCGGCCCGGACCCAAATCTTGCCGGTGCCTCCCAGCCTGTCGTCTTCGACAGAAGCCTTCATGCTCTCGGCCAGTCTCAACGCCTCGTTGACGGCGACAGGCACCATCCTCAAAGGCCGATTGAGCAGCATGACTTCGATTGGGTTGATTGGCACTGGCCTATTGCCCTCGCTGTCGGTTTTTTCTGCCGCAGATTCTGATCCTTCTACGCGTGGGCGTCCATTGCCAGGGGCCAGAAGTCCAGCGCGTGACTGGTGCCGCAGTTTGGCGAGTGCCTTGGATTCGATTTGGCGGACACGCTCGCGCGTTACCCCCATCGCTACGCCGATCTCATCGAGGGTGTGCTCAGCGAGCTCGCCGAGTCCGAAGCGCTGGCGGATGATCCGTTCGTCTTTGAGGGAGAGGCACGCCAGGGCCGCGTTGATTGTTCCTTCAAGCTGGCGGTCCGCCACGACCTCCATCGGATCGCGCGCGATATGTTCGTCCGCCATGCTTGGCTCCATCTGCACGTCGAAGTCAATCTCGTCAAGCGGCAAAGGCTCCAAGGCCATGCGGATCAAGCCGGCGGCCTTGCGCTCGGCCAGACCAAGCCTGGCGGCGATTTCGCGAGGCTTGGGAGCACGGCCATTCTGCTCTTCGAAGGCTTCCGATTCTCGAATAAGGCGTTGGGTTTCTTCGTAGACATGGACAGGCAGCCGGATCGTTCGGCTCTTGTCCGCGACAAAGCGGCTGATGCCCTGGCGCACCCACCAAATGGCGAATGTGGAGAACCGAAAACCTCGACGCCAATCGAATTTGTCCACCGCGCGAAGCAGGCCGATGTTGCCTTCCTGGACCAAGTCGCTGATGGGTTGGCCGGAATACATGTATTTCCTTGCCTGGAACAGAACCAGCTTCAAATTGCCGGTGGCCATGCGGTCGCGTTCGCGGCGGTGGAGGGCCATGGCCCGTTTGAAATCGGAGGCCGCCTCGGCCCTGTCCCGCATCGCCTCATCGGTCAGTTCAAGCAGGAAACTGCTGGCGATGTGCATGGATGCAAGCAAGCTGCGTGTTTCACTCCAAGTTGGCGAGTCGCGGGCGGGGTCGATGGTGACACCGGACAAAAGCGCAGCGGCAGCGAAAAAGTCGGCGTCCGGGGCCTCAGATCTAGAGCCCGAGCTTGGATCATCGTCCTCCTCCTCGGCGCCACTTGTCGGGGGCTCGCATTTGAGAGCGGCGGCGACAGGGGCGACGTCGATTGCCGCGTCCGAATCTTGGATCAAAGGCGGTTCTTGCCGTGGGCCTGCGCAAAGCCAGCGCATGGGGAGCTTGCCGGATTGGACCGCCTTGGCTGCGTCGAGTAGGCGCGCGATACCGTCAGGCCATGCAGCGAGCGCATCCAGCGCCAATTCGAGGCTGGCCTCCATGGCTTGGCCGATCTCGATTTCTTCTTCCGCGCTAAGCAACCGGTGTCGCTGCGCCTCGCGCTGATAGAGATAGAAAGGATCGTGCTGCGTGGAGGTCAGCACCCCGATGTGCGCCAGCGCGTCGGTCAGCTCATCCTCTTCTTGGAGCGTCTCGGTTGGCTCCACATGGACGGTCGAGTCCTCGAAAGCGTCCACCCGCTCCAAGCGCTCATCGGTCTGGCATCCCATGTCCGCCAAGACCATGCGATAGACGCCCGCCTTCGCTTCGTCTTGCGCGCCTTCTGGGTCGCGCGACACCTCGACGACCTCCTCATCTGGCACGCTGCCCTCGCGCAAGGCGCGCAAAAACAGCCGTCGCAACCGCGAGTGGGCTTCTGGATCGTCGATAGTGGGTAGAAACGAGGCGTTGTCTGGCAGGTAGGCGGTTAGGTCGCCCCAGTCAGGCCAAGTGTCGATGGGCGCATGCTTGGCCATCTCGGCCTGTGCCGCCCTTGCCGTCTCCCACACAGCAGGATCATTGGGCACGACCGGCGCTGCGACCTCCGCTTCCCAGCCGTCCATGGTGGATGGCTGCGACTGATCGGAGTCGTCCGCCATGGGGGCGAACTCCATGGCGTCGTCGGATGGGACGGATGGCGGGGATCTAGGCTCAGCTTGGTCGGCTATCAGGCGCGCAGCTTGGTTAGCCGATAGACGTTCCAACGCTGCGTGGGCGATCACAATGCCGTCCTCGCGATGGGCGCATCAATGGAGGGGCTTCGCGGAGACGACCCGCGCGCGAGGACATGCGCATGTGGTGTGCGCCGTCGCGAGCGAGAACCTCCTACTTTCCCTGTGGCCATTTTGGCTCTGTGAGTTTGTCTTGTCACAAATTCTACAGGCGCGGCATAGGGGAAAACGGGCTCGTTTTCCTCCTCCCGCAGTTTTGGACGGTGCGACGCTTAGGCTAATGGATGTCGTCCACTCGGTCCTGCGCGGTCGAGTGGATATTTTTCTTACGGCCCAATATTGGCGACCACGACATCAACAATGGTTCCGTGATGGGTTTGGATGTGCGCGCAGGCCACGCCGGATTCCAGCAGCAGTCCCCACTCCTCTAGGCTGCCGCCGTTGCCCCAGATGGCTCGCAATGGGGTGGTCAAGGTCAGCGCATAGACAACCGGGTGCGCATTGAAGCTGATGCCGCGCTTGCCGGCCACGATTTTTTCGCGGGCCAGTCCTTCGCACTGATTCATTGGCTCGTTGTCGGCCTTGTTCATTTCGGCCATTCTTGAGTCGAATAGCCAGTTGCCGATGGCTAATGTCAGCGTCAAAAAATGGAAAGAGGCTGTTTCGGCTCTGTCTTCGAACTCATCGATCGGAATTTGGAGTTTCTCCGAGACAGCCGATGCAATTCGTTGTCGCTCGGTTTCAAAGCAACTCAAGCTTTACCATTCGATGCTCTTCGTGGCGCCGACCGGGCATCGAAGATGAGGGCAAACGGCTGGTTGGCGGGTCTTTGTGAAGGCTTCTCGTGGATGCAAGAACGAGCGCGTTCAGCCTTTATTCACTCTATTTGTCACCAGCAGCAAGAGGTGGGGCCACTTGTGCTTCAACACTTTTTTCTAAACTGAGCAGTGCAACCTGGTAGGTTTCAACGCACTCTCTGAATAATGGGGGAGTAGGCCCTGCTTGGCACACACGCCGCATTTCGCCCGCTACCCTTTCTGCCGATGCCTTGAGGTCTTTCTGCATCGCCGGCCTTACTCCTGCGTTGGGTTCAACGGCCGCTGCGGCAACTTCTTCGGGAAGCACCCTTAGACCTCTGTTGTTTGCCCTGACCGCCTCGACATGCGCTGGCATTTCGGCGATGTTCTGAGATTGGCCCCATCGGGTAAGGCAACAGGCGACAGCGTCGCCCCATGCGCGGCTCTCTTGCGTTGGGTCCCATGACTGTAAGTCAATGAGTGGAAGGCCTGCACCGTGGAATATGTCGGCAACAAACGATGAGCAGGTATGGCCATCAGAATCGGGGCCCGCCAAGTAGCTGCCGTCGCTCTTTACGGCCCCTTGACCGGCATACAAGTTCACCCCGTAGCAAACTTCGTCCTTGATGTCCTCATACTTTTCTAACATGCCGCGGATCACCGGCGCGACAAGCTCCATGCCGGCTGCGGGGAGGTTCGCTATCGACGCCGCCCAGTTCGGCTGGGGGTAACCCTCCTGAACCAGCATTCGGTGCCATGCGAGATGCAGAAGTTTGGCCGTGCCGCCATCGTCGCACAGAGCAACACCTATGTGGCTTCCAAAAGTTCCGTGGGTGATGGCGATCGCCACTTGATCGCCAGCTATGGAAACATCCGTCGCCGACACGTATGGCATGTCTTTACTCAGGAGTCACCATGCCGATGAGAGCCTCATTTGGGTTGACTCCCTGATTTGCCAAGGCTGCCCGAGCGGCTTCAAGAGCATCAGCCCAGCCCTTGGTTGCCTGCTTGCGCGTCCACGTCGCCCTCAACAAAACTGCCAAATGCTTTCCGTTTACCCTGTCTTTTGGCAGGGTTGAGAGATCGATCGCTTCGTCGCCGAACTTCGTCAGGGCTTCCATCACAGACTTGGCGGTCTGCGTGAGTTCGGTCTGAGTTGCTGAGAGTGCTGGATTGAGAATGCGCCCGCGCCACGCGCTCTCGAGTTTCATTCGCTCCATCATGAGTCGTGAACTCGACTGAATTGCCTCCACGTCATGGACATTCAGTGCGCCGGTGAAGAACGCTCGACTCATAGATCCAGCGACGACTTTGGCTTCAAAGGTCTCCATTGGAGAATAATCGATGGGAGGAGCGAACGCCGTAACCGGCGTTGCGACATGTGAAAACATGAGAGCTGCCAATTTATTCCCCCTTTTTCATGGGCATAAGATGCGCGATCGGCTGCATCAGATCCTTGAATGACTTTGAAATTAGCAAGTGTGCACGATTGAATCTAGCCATTATTTCATCGCTGTTTGGGGCGAATGCGCCCGTCGCCGAGACGGAAGTGTCCATCAGCATTGCGGGCTTGTCGTTTGCGATGCCTTGTCCGATAGCGAACCCCATCGTGACGCCATCCTCGACAGGTATCTGAAATTGGAGAAAGGAGTTCCATGGTTTTCCTTCTTGCAGATGTTGGGTTAGTGCTTCTGGAAGCGAAACCTTGATCCCCAATGTGTCGACGATGAAGGCTGTTGGATCCTTTTCTTGCATGTGGAGGGGCCCAAAGGCATCTAAGTAACGTAGATTGATCGCGGTGATCGGCTGAGATGCATCTGCAGGTGGGCGTGCTTTCAAGAGTGCCTCTACGCCGCTCTTGACGACGGGAGCAAAGTCGGACCAGTGTCTGTAAGGTGGAACCGCATTCGCAGAGAACAACCCGGGACCGATCTGGAACAGAGATTTGGTCTCGCCCTCTTGATTCATGTTGAACCGTAGGACGGGTTGGCCTTCCAGCATGGGGAATTGAGGTGGGACAATCCGGGTCGGTTCCGAATAGCCGAGCTGATGAACGATAGCCCCAAACTTCATGAAGAGCTGCTCGACATCGCTTGTGCTTTGTATGATTTTCGGCGTATGTGGCGCTACAGCCTGGGCGTGGGTCGCCCATCTTAGCTCGGCGATGAGTTCAAGCAATGGTGCGTTTTCGATGCTCTCGCTCATGATTCTCTCCGTGTGACGGGCCTCGTCGACCGGTCGCGCTTATTTACGGTCCTCGCCTGAACGCGCTCCATAACCAAAACCTCCAGCATGTTCACCATGCTCCTATTCTCAGCATCCGCCAATTGTCTTAGGGCAGCTTTAAAAGTGGGTGAAACTCGAAGGTTCAACGCCTCCGTCTTGCCATCGTCGAATCGCATCTGCCTTCTCCGCAACGCATTTGCCTGTGCATCCACATTATCGTCGGTTCATAGAACTGTCAACTCGTAACTCAGTGGGGTCTGAGATTGTCTCGAGGCGGCGACGATCGGCTGCTGAGGTAAACGAGGGGATTGGTGGGAGGAGTCCGCCGGATTCACTAGGTGGAGCATCTCCCGGATGCCAGGGATGGAGATTGGATGGTGCGCCCTGCAATCCCAGCCCCGAATGCCCAACTCGAGAGCCAAGCGTAGCATCGGATCGCTAAACGATAACGCTTGTGCTCTGGCCGGCCGCTCGTCATTGGGGTAATACCGGCAAGTCTGAGCATTAACTCTGGCGAGCCACTTGGGAGCGCTGAGCCCTCTTGCGATGAGCTGCTTTGGGCACGCAAACTCAGTATGGTTGACCTGATGCCTCTGCCGGGTGATCTGTCAATTGAAGATCGATTCGAGTAGCTGCAAGTGATGTCAAGTGAGCGCGCTGCTCAGGGGTGCTAAAAGGGGACTAAAGTCACCCGGAGATCACGAGACCCGCATATTTCCCTAGTTTAAAAGTCGCCCCATGGTAGTGCTGCATCATGGGGGTGTGGTTGGCGAGATCGGCCGGCGTGGACATCCGGGCGAGTCTATCAACATGACGCGGCCCCGCCGCGGTGGCTCAGCCGGCGCTGAACGGGATGGCCGCCAGGCCGAGACTGGCGCCGATGCTCAGGTGCAGGCGCAGCGGCAGGTACCAGGGCGGCAGCGTCAGGCGCCGGGCCAGGCGCCGGTCCTGCCCGTAGTGGGCGCCGAAGGCCCCGATCAGCAGCACGGCGCCCAGCACCGCCCCATGCGTCAGCAGCAGGGGAAGCAGCAGCGCAGCCCAGCCGGCCAGGGCCGGCACCACGCTCCAAAGGTACAACGGCCCGGCGGCGGCTTCGTCTTCGCGCATGGCAAAGGCCCAGTGCAGGGCACCGACGAAGCTCAGGATGACGGCGCCGTAGCCCAGCAGAGCCTGCTGCCACAAGACTCGGTGGGTGGGATCGAGCAGCGTGCCCAGGGCGGCAGCGGCAAAGGGCAGCAGGCCGCCGTAGCCCAGCCAGGCGACCAGCGGCGGGAGGACGGGCCGGCTCATGTGCTGCTCCCGCTGCGCTGATAGGCGTGCGCCTGCAGCTGCTCCAGCGTGACGTAGTCCAGGGCGCGCTGATGCGTGCCTTCCAGCACGACGGGCGGGGCCACGCCGGCTTCCAGCGCTTCCTTCCAGCGCAGCGCGCACAGGCACCAGCGGTCGCCCGGCTGCAGGCCGCGGAAGCGGAACTCCGGCCGCGGCGTGACGAGGTCGTTGCCGCGCGCGCGCGAGAAGTCGAGGAAGGCCTGGGTGACACGCGCACAGACCACGTGCGAGCCCGCGTCCTGTGCGTCGGTGCGGCAGCAGCCGTCGCGGAAATAGCCGGTCAGCGGATCGTAGGAGCAGGGCACCAGTTCGGTGCCGAGGACGTTCTTGGCGTTCATCGGAGTGGGGACGGTCGGCGATGGGCGCAGGATAGAGGAAAGGGCGGAACCCGTTGGGCGCCAGGGTCTTGGCGCGCCGGCGCTCAGTCCAGGCCGCCGATGTCGCCACGGCGGAGGGCGTCCGCGCGGGCCTGCACGGAGGCACGTTCGGGC
This sequence comes from Pseudomonadota bacterium, assembly GCA_021845965.1. GTDB lineage: Bacteria > Pseudomonadota > Gammaproteobacteria > Burkholderiales > Burkholderiaceae_C > Hylemonella. The sequence continues at coordinate 26,904 of JAJZUZ010000005.1, forward strand.
GCGTCCAGGCGGGCCAGGTTCCTGACCTGCAGGGCGGTGCGCGGGTTGGCCGCCAGCCGGGCCTCGTGGCGCAGCAGGAAGTCCCAGTACAGGGTGGTGATGGGGCAGGCGCGCTCGCCGGTGCGCTGCGCGGGGTCATAGCGGCAGCCGCGGCACAGCGGGCTCATGCGCTCGATGTACTTGCCGCTGGCGATGTAGGGCTTGCTGGCCAGCAGGCCGCCGTCGGCGTACTGGCTCATGCCCAGCGTGTTGGGCAGTTCGACCCACTCCACCGCGTCGACGTAGACGCCCAGGTACCAGGCATGCACCTGCCTGGGTTCCACGCCGAGCAGCAGGGCATAGAGGCCGGTGACCATGAGGCGCTGGATGTGGTGGGCGTAGCCGTACTGCAGGGTCTGGGTGATGGCGTCGCGCAGGCAGGCGAGGTCGGTGCGGCCGTCCCAGTACCAGGCAGGAAGCGCGGCGTGCGCGTCCAGGGCGTTGTGTTCCAGATAGCCGGGCATCCGGGTCCAGTAGACGCCGCGCACGTACTCGCGCCAGCCCAGGATCTGGCGGATGAAGCCTTCGGCACTGGCCAGGGGCACCTGGCCCGCGCGGTACGCCGCCTCGGCCGCAGCGACCACTTCACGCGGGTGCAGCAGCTTGAGGTTGAGCGCTGCAGCCAGTTGCGCGTGGTAGAGCCAGGGTTCACCCGGCCAGATGGCGTCCTGCCAGGGGCCGAAGTGCGGCAGGCGTTCGGCGATGAAGGCGTCCAGCGCCTGCAGGGCCTGGGCGCGCGTGACGGGCCAGGTGAAGTGGTCCAGCGCGCCCGGATGATCGGCAAAGCGGGTGCGCACCAGATCCAGCACCTCGCGCGTGAGGGCGTCGGGCTCGAAGCGCGGCGGCTGCGGCAGCCAGCCCGGGCCTTGCGGGCCGAAGGACTGCCGGTTGTCCTCGTCGTAGTTCCAGCGCCCGCCGGCGGGCTGCCCGCCGTCCATCAGGACGCCGTGGCGGCGCCGCTGTTCGCGGTAGAAGTGTTCCAGGCGCAGGGTCTTGCGGCCCCGGGCGTGGGCCGCGAATTCGCGCACCGTGGTGTAGAAGTGGCGGTCTTCACGGATCTCCAGTGGCAGACCGGCCGCGTGGGCCGTCGCCTGCAGGGCCTGCAGCACGCGCCAGTCGCCCGGCGCCGTCATGACCAGCTCGCGTGGCCGCAGGACCGCGAGATCGTGGGCGAGCTGGGCGGCCAGGCCGCCGCGGTTGTCCGGCGCGTCGAGATGCACGTAGTGCAGCGGCCGGCCCGCGGCGCGCAGCTCGGCCGCGAAATGGCGCATGGCGCTGAGGAAGAGGGCGATGCGCGGCTGGCCGGAGCGCACGTGGGTGGACTCCTCGGCAACCTCGGCCATCCAGACCTGATCCTGCTGCGCATCGAAGCCGTCGAAGGCGGCGGCCTGCGGGTCGAGCTGGTCGCCCAGCACCAGCACGAGCCGGCGCAGGCCGCTCACGGCTTGCCCCGTGCGCCGTCGCGCGTGCGCCGGCAGGCTTCGGAGCAGTACTGCACCTGCTCCCAGTTCTTCTCCCATTTCTTGCGCCAGCTCATGGGGCGGCCGCAGACGCTGCACGGCTTGCTGGGCAGGTGCTGCTTGTTGCCTTTGTGTCCGGGGGAGCGTGGCATGGGGCGAGGGGAAAAAGGAAGATCGGATGCGTATTGTCGCCAGTGGCCGCCGCTGCTGCAGCGGCGCCCGCGCGGGCGAAGCAAGGTCGAAAAGAACGTCTTTGCCAAATAATGGACAAATGGGGCCCAGCCGTATCCGGCCAGGGCGAAGGGGTCGATTAATATGCTCGGAACCAGCGCATGGAAGGCCGGCCCGCAGGCGGCGGCGGTGCGTGCGCTTGGAACGGCCGGCATCTTTATGGGTTTTCCAGACGACAGCAACGACATCGACGCACTGCGCGCGCGCCTGCGCGAGGTGGAGTCGCGGCTGCGCCAGCGTGAGCACGACTGGGAGCTGCTGGAAGACCAGCGCCGCCGTACCGAGCAGATGTTTACCGCCGCCTTCGACGAAAGCCCGGAGGCCATCGGCCTGTCGCGGCTGGATGACGGGCTGATCGTCGATGTGAACCAGGAGTGGCTGGCCCTGACCGGCTACAAGCGCGAGGAGGTCATCGGCCACACGGTGGTGGAGATCGGCCACTGGCCCGACAAGGCATCGCGCGACACCGTCATCTGCGAGCTGCGTGTCACCGGCCGCCTGCGCGATCGCGAGGCGATCGTCCACATGCCGAGCAAGGGCAAGCGGCTGGCGCGCTTCAACGGCACGGTGATCGACGTCGGCGGCGAGAAGCACATCCTGATGTACGTCAAGGATGTGACCAACGAACGCATGGCCGAGGAGGCCTTGCGTGCCGGCGAACTGGCCCTGGAGCAGGCGAACGAGCGGCTCAACGCCCAGCTCGAACTCTACGACCTGACGGAAAGTCTGGCCAAGGTGGGGCACTGGACGGCCAGCCTGGATTCCAGGACCATCACCTTCTCCAAAGGCCTGCGGCGACTGGCGGGCGAGGACGAGACCCTGCCGCCTGAGCGCACCAGCCCGCAGGCGCGCCAGCGCATCCACCCGGATGACCTGCCCGCCTTCGTCGCGGCGCGCCAGGCGATGGACGGGCGCCAGTTCGAATACCGGTGGCTCATGCCGGACGACAGCACCCGCTGGCTGCGCAGCCGCCTGCATCGCCACTACAACGCCGACGGCAGCGTCACGGATCTCGGTGTGGTGATGGACGTCACGACCGAGCATGACGCAACCGAGGCACTGCAGCAGAAGCTGGACTTCATCGAGAACATCACCAGCCAGATCCCGGATGTGCTGTTCCAGTACCAGATGCGACCCGACGGCAAGGGCGCCTTTCCCTTCATCAGCGCCAGCGTGCAGGCCTTGTTCCAGGTGTCGCCGCAAGAGGCCGAGAAGGATGCGCGCGCGGTGTTTGCCAACATCCACCCGGACGACCGTTCCGGCGTGTTCCAGACCATGCGGGCCAGCTACCGCGATGGCGGTCTCTGGCGGCACGAATACCGGCTGCGGCTGCGCGATGGCACGCAGCGCTGGGTGCGTGGCAATGCGGTCACGCGGGCGGACGCGAGCGGCCGCCTCGTGTCCTATGGCTCCATCGCCGACATCACGGAGCACAAGCTGGCCGAGCAGCGCCTGCAGGACAGCGAGGCGCGCTTTCGCAGCCTGACCGACCTGTCCTCCGACTGGTACTGGGAGATCGACGACCAGTTCCGCTTCACCGACTTCGTCGGCTACCGCGACGGCAAGTCCATCCTGACCCGGCAGGCCAGCCTGGGCAAGACGCGGTGGGACCTGGGGGCGCTGAACCTGAGCGACGAGGACTGGGAGGCGCACCGCCGGGTGCTGGAGTCGCACCAGCCCTTCCGCGACCTGGAGCTGCAGCGCCTGGACGCCGAGGGCAAGGTGTACTGGATCGCGGTCAGCGGCACGCCGATCTTCGACGACAAGGGCCAGTTCCGCGGCTACCGCGGCATAGGCCGCGACATCAGCACGCGCAAGCTGGCCGAGGACGAGACGCAGCGCCTGGCTTTCTACGACACGTTGACCGGCCTGCCCAACCGCCGCCTGCTGATGGATCGGCTTGCACACGCGCAGGTGACCAGTGCGCGCAGCCGGCGCTCGGGTGCGCTGCTGTTCATCGACCTGGACAATTTCAAGGACCTCAACGACACCCTGGGCCACGACGTGGGCGACCTGCTGCTGGAGCAGGTGGCGCTGCGCCTGGTGTCCTGCCTGCGCGAAGGGGACACGGCGGCACGTTTCGGCGGCGACGAGTTCGTGGTGATGCTGGAGGACCTGAGCGAGCAGGACGCCGAGGCCGCCCGCCAGGCCGAGCTGGTGGCCGAGAAGATCCTGGCGCGCCTGAACGCGCCCTACGAGCTGGTCGGGCGCCAGCACAACAGCTCGCCCAGCATCGGCATCACGCTGTTCTGCGGCACCAAGCCGGGCGCGGACGAGCTGCTCAAGCGTGCCGACGTGGCCATGTACCAGGCCAAGGCGGCCGGCCGCAACACGCTGCGCTTCTTCGACCCGCAGATGCAGGCCGCCGTGCTGGCGCGCGCCGCCCTGGACGCGGACCTGCGCCTGGGCCTGCAGCGCAACGAACTGCTGCTGCACTACCAGCCCGTGGTCGACGGCTACAACAACATCATCGGCTACGAGGCGCTGCTGCGCTGGCGCCATCCCTCGCGCGGCATGGTGGCGCCGGGTGAATTCATCGGCATGGCCGAGCAGACCGGCCTCATCCTGCCGCTGGGCCAGTGGGTGTTGCGCACGGCCTGCCGGCAGCTGGTGGCCTGGGCCGAACAGCCGGCCACCAGCCGGCTCAGCCTGGCCGTGAATGTGAGCGCGCGCCAGTTCCGCCAGAGCGACTTCGTGGCCCAGGTGCATGCCGTACTGGGCGAGACGGGAGCGGATCCGCACCGCCTGAAGCTGGAGATCACCGAGAGCGTGCTCATCAGCGACGTGGAGGATGCGATCCGCAAGATGGGCGCCCTGCGTGCGACGGGCGTGCGTTTCGCGCTGGACGACTTTGGCACCGGCTACTCATCGCTGAGCTATCTCAAGCGCCTGCCGCTGGACCAGGTGAAGATCGACCAGGGCTTCGTGCGCGACATCCTGAGCGATCCCAATGACGCGGCCATCGTGCGCACCATCCTGGCCCTGGCCGAGAGCATGGACCTGCAGGCGGTGGCCGAGGGCGTGGAGACCGAGGGCCAGCGCCAGTTCCTGCTCGACAACGGCTGCACCGTGTTCCAGGGCTATCTGTTCGGCCGCCCCGCGCCGCTGGGCCACACCGTCGTGCCGGCCTGAAAACCTGCGAATCAATCTACTGCGCAACCCGGTCGCCGCGTTGGGCGTTGTTGGCTCCGGCCGCTGCGCTTAACTTTCGCCAAGCGAAAGTCAGCCTACGCCGCAACTTCGTTGTCGGAATCCTCACGTCAGGGCCTGTCCGCAGCCATTTTTCAAGATGCGTTGCGGATCAAGAAGGCCATGCGGTAGGCGCGTGGACGCCGCCGGGGTGATCCCCGGCAAGTCTTCGCAACACCCCGCATGGCCTTCTTGGCCGCAACCCGAAGGGAACGGGGTGCAAGCGGCGCCAATCTAGGCGCGCGACGACGCCCAGACTGGCCGTCTGGGCTAGGAGTGCAACAACGAGTGGCGCCGCTTGCACCCCGTTCGCACTCGAAAAATGGCTACGGACAGGCCCTAAGTACGTTCCGGTTCCTGCGCTCCGTCCGCCTCGCGCTCGGGCCGCTCGCTACGATTTCTTCGCGAGTTTTCTCAGCTTTACTCGAAGTTGCCCTGGTCGCGCTCGTCGCCGTTGGTGGACGAGGGCAGGCTGAGCTTCTCGGCGTTCTGACGCGCCTGGGCCTTGTCGCCGGCGCCGGCGAACTTGCTGTACTTGTGCAGGATGGGCACCAGCTGGCCGTACACGCGCGGGTTGCCGGCCAGGCATTCCTTCTGTTCCAGGAAGTCGGGTTCGCCGGTGAAGTTGCCGATCAGGCCGCCGGCTTCGGTCACCAGCAGCGAGCCGGCCGCCACGTCCCAAGGCTGCAGGCCGGTCTCGAAGAAACCGTCGGTGTAGCCGGCGGCCACATAGGCCAGGTCCAGCGCGGCGGCGCCGGGGCGGCGCAGGCCGGCGGTGCGCTGCATGATCTCGCTGGCCATGGCCAGGTAGGCCTGGAAGTTGTCGCCCTTGCGGAAGGGAAAGCCGGTGGAGACCAGGCACTGCGAGAGCTGGGTGCGCTTGCTCACGCGGATGCGGCGCTCGTTCAGGTAGGCGCCGCGCCCCTTGGTGGCGGTGAAGAGGTCGTTGCGGGTGGGGTCGTAGACCACGGCCTGCTCGATCTTGCCCTTGACCGCCAGCGCGATGCTGACGCAATAGACCGGGAAGCCGTGGATGAAGTTGGTGGTGCCGTCCAGCGGGTCGATGATCCAGACGAAGTCGGAATCCTTGGCGCCGTGTGTGCGGCCGGTCTCCTCGCCCCAGATGCCGTGGCCCGGGTAGGCGGTGAGCAGGGTCTCGATGATGGTCTCTTCGCTGGCGTGATCCACCTCGGTCACGAAGTCGTTCACCTGCTTCTGCGACACGCGCACGGCCTCGACGTCGAGCGCGGCGCGGTTGATGATGGCGCCGGCGGCGCGGGCGGCCTTGATGGCCACGTTGAGCATGGGGTGCAGGTTGGACGACATGGATTTTCGGAGCTGGGTGGTGCTGCAGGAAGGCAGCAAACGACGAGCAGAAGAGCGGTGCGGTGGCGTAGACCGGGCCGTCCGGCGATGCGGGCGGCGACAATAGGGCCCGATTTTACCCGCCCCGCCCGTTTTTCATGCAAGCCCCAACCGAGAGCCCCGCATTTCGTACCCGTTTCGTGCTGATCCAGACCAGCCACGCCGGCAATGTGGGCGCGGCGGCGCGGGCCATGAAAGTCATGGGCTTCGACGATCTGGTGCTGGTGCAGCCGCGCTGGGCCAATGTGCTGCGCCGTCAGGAAACCATCGAGCGCGCCAGCGGCGCCAACGACGTGCTGGACAAGGCGCGCATCGTGGAGACGCTGGACGAGGCGCTGGACGGCATGACCCACCTGTGCGCCACGGCCATGACGCCGCGCGACTTTGGCCCGCCCACGCGCGCGCCGCGCGAGCACTTTGCGCAGCTGGTGCAGTCGGCCACGCCCGAGACCGGCGCGCAGGGCGTGGCCTTCCTGTTCGGCTCCGAGCGCTTCGGCATGCGCAACGAGGATGTCTACCGCTGCCACACCTGCCTGAGCATTCCGACCAATCCGCAATTCGGTTCGCTCAACCTGGGCGCGGCCTTGCAGGTGATTGCCTACGAATGGCGGCAGGCCCTGGGTGCCTATCCGGTGCAGGAGGCCACGGCGCCGCCGGTGCGCGCCGACGCGGCCCAGGTGGCCGGCATGCTGGCCCACCTGGAGCAGGCGCTGGTCGCAGTCGATTTCCTCGACCCGGCCGCGCCCAAGAAGCTGATGCCGCGCCTGAACGCGCTGTTCAACCGCGCCGGGTTGACGCAGGAGGAAATCCATATCCTGCGTGGTGTCGCCAAGGCCATGCTGGAGACGGCGGAGAAGGCCAGACGCTAAACTGCAGCCATGTTTGCCCGCCTCCGCTCCGACATCCAGTGCATCCTCGACCGCGACCCGGCCGCGCGCAGCGCCTGGGAGGTGCTGACCTGCTATCCCGGCCTGCATGCGCTGGTGATGCACCGCTGGGCGCACTGGTGCTGGACGCACGGTCTCAAGTGGCTGGGGCGCTTCATCTCGCACATCGCGCGCTGGCTCACCGGCATCGAGATCCATCCCGGGGCGCAGATCGGGCGCGGCGTCTTCATCGACCACGGCATGGGCGTGGTGATCGGCGAGACCGCCGAAGTGGGCGACGGCTGCACCATCTACCACGGTGTCACGCTGGGCGGCACCTCGCTCTACAAGGGCGCCAAGCGCCACCCGACGCTGGGCCGGAATGTGGTGGTGGGCGCCGGTGCCAAGGTCCTGGGGGGGTTCACCGTGGGCGATGGCGCCAAGGTCGGCTCCAACGCCGTGGTGGTCAAGCCGGTACCGGCCGGTGCCACCGCGGTGGGCAATCCGGCGCGCATCATCGAGGCCGAGGGCGACGCCAAGCGCGAGGAAGCGGCCTCGCGCATGGGTTTCTCGGCCTATGGCGTGACGCAGAACGACGACCCGCTCTCGCAGGCGCTGCGCGGCCTGATCGACAACGCCTCCTCGCAGGAGCACCAGATTGCCCTGCTGTGGCAGGCGATCGAGAAGCTCTCTGCAGGCAAGCCGCCGGCCGAATGCGTGCCCGGCGACGCGGCGCGCGAGGAACACTTCGAGAAAGACAAGCTCAACCAGCTGGTCGGCAAGTAATCAGAAGAAGTTCAGCGCCCAGATGGTGTCGATCAGGGCGATCGGCAGCAGGAACAGCGCCAGGGCGGTGACCGTGCGCGGCGTCAGGCCGCGCCACAGCAGCCGCGCACCGAGGTAAGCCGAGAATCCGCTGCCCAGCACCAGCAGGGCCACGCGTACCGGCGCCACCCAGTCCAGCGCGACGCGCTCGGCTTTCAGGTGGCCCAGCGTCAGCATGGACAGGCCCAGGAAGATGCTCATGCCCGCCAGCGGGATCAGCGCGAGCGCCAGGCGTTGCCAGGACAAATCGGCCTGACCCGCCACGCGCGCCGCCAGGCGCACGCACAGCACGAGGGTCAGCCCCACGGCGAGACCGCCGCCCAGGATGTAGGCCAGGATGCACAGGCCGTCGAGCCAGGTGAACATGTCGTTCGCGGCCGGATAGTGCGTGAGTAGCCACCAGGGCGCGTCGTCGTTGAGCGGCCACAGGATGTCGTGCTCCACCAGCCAGTTGGCCAGCCACGATTTCACCTGCACCAGCGCACGGCTGGACGACCAGAGGAAGGCGGCGGTGGCGATGCCCAGCACGCCGACCATGAGCGTGAGCGCCTCCTCCGTGCGCACGTCCTTGTTGCGCGTGGCCAGGATCTCCTGCGCCGGCGAGCGTGCGGCCAGCTGCACGGCGCCGCGGTAGCCGCTGCAGCGGCCGCAGGCGTGGCAGGCCGAGGCGCTCTTCATATGGCGGATGTCGATCAGCGGCGCGCAGTCCACCATGGGCTTGCGTTCCACGCTGGCCTTCCAGGCGTCTTCGTTGACGCGGAAATGCAGAGGCGCGATCCTGGCCAGCAGCGAGAACACGCCGTTGGCCGGGCAGAGGTAGCGGCACCACACGCGCGAACCGCGCCCGTAGACCAGTCCCACGCCCACCGCCGCCACCGAGGAGCCCCCCAGCACCAGCAGGGCGGCCTGCGGGTATTCGTACACGCTGACCAGCTGGCCGTAGACCGTGGTGCAGACGAAGGCCACGAAAGGCCAGCCGCTCCAGCGGATCCAGCGCGGGATGGCGCGGCCCAGGCCATGGCGGCTGGCCAGTTCGGTGAGCGAGCCTTCCGGGCAGAACACGCCGCACCAGACGCGGCCCAGGGCCATCATGCTGACCATGACGAAGGGCCACCAGATCCCCCAGAACACGAACTGGGCGAACAGGCGCAGGTTGTTCCAGAGGTGCGCGTCTTCGGCCGGCAGCGGCATGAAGGCCGGGATCACGAGCAGGAGCAGATAGACCAGCACCACGGCCCACTGCAGGGCGACGATGGTGCGGCGGTGCGCCTGCATGGCCTGGCCCAGGCGTGCGAGCCAGCCTTGGCCAGCGGCAGCGGCTTTGGGCGCCGTGGCGGGAACGATGGGGATGACGCGCATGGCCAGCCTACTTCGCCACCAGGCGACCCTGGGCCGTCTCGGGGTGGAACTCGCCGAAGAACTTGTAGCTGCCCGGCTTGAGCGGCTGGAAGATCAGGAAGCTCTGCACGCCGGGTGCCAGCACCTTCTCCTTGCGCAGCTCGGCGCTCTCGAACTCCTCCGGGCCCGGGCCTTCGTTCCTGATTAGCAGGCGGAACTTGGTGTTGGCCGGTACCTCCAGCACCTCCGGGTGGAAGCGGCCGGCCTTGATGGTGAGCTGGTAGCTGGGCAGCTCCTCGCTGTGGGCCGGGGCCAGCAGCACGGCCGCGAGCAGTGCGGCGGCGAGGATGGAGGGGCGCAGGCGTGTCATGGTCAGGAGCCTCAGAAGGCAAGTTGGGCGCGAACGCCGACGATGGTGATGGCCGTGGCGCCCGGCGCAGCGCCCGGCGCGGCGATGTGCTGCAGATTGGGCGTGAGCTCGAACTGCTTGTTGATGCGGTAGCGGTAATAGACCTCGGCCACCTGCTCGCCCGCGGTGGCGGTGTAGCCGTAGTCGGGCTTGCCGTCACTGTCGGCATCCACCGTGGCGGAGTCGCGCGCGAAGTTGTCGCTGGTCGCCAGCCAGCCCAGGGCCAGGCCGACGGAGTCACCGCCGCGGTCCCAGTCGTAGCCGGCCACTTCAGCGCCCAGCGTCAGCGCGCGGTCAAAGCGCGCGCCGCCCCCCACGATGTGCTGGCCATAGCGGCCGAAGACGGTCCAGGCGTCGCCCACGCGCTGGTCGGCCGACAGGCCCCAGCCGCTGCGGCTGCGCACCACGCCGTCGTAGCCGGGCGCCTGGCCGTTCTGCCAGTAGTAGATGCGGTAATTGCCGGGGTTGCCGTCCCAGCGCCATTGCGTCTCGGCTTGCGCCAGGATCAGCGGCGAGGTGAAGAACTGTTCGTAGTTGGCGCCCTTGCCGGCCCCGAACACGCCCAGCGACAGGCGCCAGGGCTCGCTCTTGGTGCGGTTGTTCAGGTAGGAGACGCGAAAGCCCGGCGTGAAGCCGTTGGCATCGACGCCGATGTCGCCACCGGCGTCGAGCAGCGGGTTGTGCACAAAGGCGGTGTTGAGGAACTGCCGGGTCTCGTCATTGGCCGCCGCGTTCTGGTCAAAGAAGACGAAGGGGTCCATCTTGCCGAAGTTGACTTCCAGCTGCTCGCGCGAGTGCGGCTTGAAGCCACCGAAGGGCAGCGGGATGGTGGCCTGGTACCAGGCCTGGCCCAGCACGGCCACCGAGTCATCGGGCTGGGCCGACTGCACGCGGAAGGCGGTGGCGTTGGGCTTGGAGTAGCTGGTCAGCGCGTTCAGCCCCGCGCCCTGCCCCATGCGGAAGTGGGCGAAGATGCGGCTCTCGGTGTCGCCCACGGTGGGCAGCGGCAGGGTGACAAAGGCGTCGGCGCGGTAGTTGAGCTGGCCGTTCTCGGTGCCGGCCGGCGAGGTGGAGGCCACCCCGTGCGGGCTCTGCGCCACGGTGGTGAAGCTCACGCCGGCGGTCACGCCGTCCAGCGACTCGATGACGCGCGCCGCCTTGAGCGTGTTGAGCGACTGGTATTCGACCGCCTTCAGGCGCGAGGTCAGCTCGGGCTCGTTCTCGCTGATGCTCTCGGACTCCAGGCCCTGGTCGATCTTCTGCTGGGCCTCTTCCAGCTTGCGCAGGCGCTGCTCCAGCGGGGCCGGGCTGGCGGCGGGAGCGGGCACGGCGGGAGCGGGCGGCTGTGCCCGCAGCTGCTTTTCGAGCTGCTCGTTGCGCTGTTCCAGCTGCTCCAGCCGCTGGTTCAGCTGGTTGAGCCTGTCCAGCAGCTCTTCCTGCGAAGGGGCAGCCCAGGCGGGGGCGGCGAGCACGACGGCGCAGGCCAGCCCCAGCGCCGTGCGCGGCGCGGGCAAGGTGCGGCGCATGATCAGTAGCCGCCTTTTTTGCCGATACCGGCGTAGACGAAGTCGTACTCGACCTCGAAGGGCTTGAACCAGGGGCGCACGCCGGTCAGGCGGTCGGTGTGGCGGCCGAAGTGGGCATGCGGGTTTTCCGACGGCGGCAGCACGGTGAGCTTCACGTGGTACTTGCCGGGGCCGAAGACCTTGACGTTGTCGCCATAGTGCGGGCCGTCGTTGGCCACCATGGGCATCATGTCGCCGCTGACCTTCTGGCTGCTGCCGGTCTTGGTGACCTCGTACTTCACCACGAGGTAGGGCACCCAGGCGCCTTCCTCGAAACCGTTGGGGTTGTTGGCCAGGGCCTTGATGTCGGCTTCGAGGTGGATGTCGGACTCCTCGGCCTTGCGCATCATGCCGTCGGGCTCCATGGTCACCGGTTGCAGGTAGACGGCGGCGATTTCCATGCCGACACGCTGGTGCGGGGTGCCGATGGGGTATTCCACGGCGCTGGCGGACAGGGCCCAGGCGCACAGGGCAAGGCCCAGGACTTTGGTCAGAGCTTGGCGAGTCATGTTCATTCCTCAATGATCGATGTGGTCATTGCAAATGATAACACTTCTCGTTTGTATTAATTTTGAGATGGATCAAAGGGCCGGGAACGGGGCGAACGAGCGGCGGGCGGGCAGGCTCAGGCGGCGCGCAGCCAGCGCGGGCCCAGCACATTGACGGCCAGGCCGCTGATGACCAGGGCGGCGGCGCCGAGCTTCCAGGCCTGCAGCGGCTCGCCCAGCAGCAGGGCGGAGGCGCCCATGCCGAAGAAGGGGATGAGCAGGGCCAGGGGGGTGATGGTCGCGGCCGGGTGGCGCGCCAGCAGCCAGCCCCAGGCACCAAAGCCGAACAGGGTGTTGCCCAGCGACTGCCAGAGCATGGCGGCCCAGGCGGCTACGCTGGCGCGCGGCAGCGCGACAGTGAAGGCCGCGCTGCCTTCGAACGCCAGGCTCAAGGCCAGCAGCGGCGGCACGGCAAAGACGGAACTCCAGACCATGAAACCCAGCATGTCCACCTTGCCGATGCTGCGCGAGACCACGTTGCCGCAGGCCCAGCACAGGGCACCGCCCAGCGCCAGTGTCAGGCCCAGGGGGGTGACGTCGCTGTGGCTCTGGTCAAAGCTCTGCCAGGCGATCAGCACGAAGCCCAGCGTGGCCAGCGCGAGGCCGGCGTACTGCACCCGCGGCATGCGCTCGTGCTGCAGCCAGGCCACCAGCAGCAGGGTGAAGAAGACCTGCGACTGCATGAGCAGGGAGGCCAGGCCGGGCGACACATCCGCGCGCATGGCCAGGAACAGCAGGCCGAACATGAAGCCGATGAAGACACCGTAGGCCACCAGGTAGCGCCAAGCGACCGCCGGACGCTTGATGAACAGGAGCCAGGGCAGGGCGCTGAGCGCAAAGCGCATGGTGGCCAGCAGCAGCGGCGGCACTTCGGTCAGCGCGCCCTTGATGACAACAAAGTTGGTGCCCCAGACCGCGACCACGGCCAGCGCGAGCAGCAGATGCGGGAAGGGCACGGCGGTGGCCCCGGGTCAGGCCTTGGGCGGGCGAATGGCCGATTTGGGGCGGAAGGCCTTGCAGACTTCGTCGTGGGTGTCGATGTACGGGCCACCGATCAGGTCCACGCAGTAAGGCACGGCGGCGAAGATGCCGGCGACCACCGGCTTGCCTTCGGCGTCCTTCAGGCCTTCCAGCGTCTCCTGGATGGACTTGGGCTGGCCCGGCAGGTTGATGATCAGGCTCTGGTCGCGGATCACGGCGACCTGGCGCGACAGGATGGCGGTGGGCACGAACTTCAGGCTGATCTGGCGCATCTGCTCGCCAAAGCCGGGCATTTCCTTGTGCGCCACGGCCAGCGTGGCCTCGGGCGTGACGTCGCGCTTGGCCGGCCCGGTGCCGCCGGTGGTCAGCACCAGCGCGCAGCCGGCGTCCACCAGCTCGATCAGCGTGGCGCTGATGCGCGCCTGCTCGTCGGGAATCAGGCGCGGCTCGAAGGTGATGGGGTTCTTCAGCGCGCGGGTCAGCCATTCCTGCAGCGCGGGCAGGCCCTTGTCCTCGTACACGCCGGTGGAGGCCCGGTCGCTGATGGAGACGATGCCGATCTTGACCTTGTCGTAGTCACTCATTTCCGGATTCCTCTGCGTTGCTCAGCTGGTCGCGCACCAGCTGGAAGATCTCGCGGTAGGCGCGGCCCTGGCGCGGCGCCAGGCCCTGCGACACGGCGGCCTTGTCCGCGGGCAGCGCGTCCTTGCGCGCCTGGCGCACCAGGGCGCGCAGCTGCTGGGTGTCGGTGCCGGGAAAGGTGTTGATCCATTGCGCCACGGCATCGTCCGTGGCGATCAGGCGCTCGCGCCACTGTTCGGCGGCGTGCAGCAGGGCGGTCTCGCGTGCCGAGGGCTGGTGCTGCTCGACCAGCGCGGCACGCGCGGCCTCCAGCATCTCGGGTTCGAGCTGGCGCATCAGCTTGCCGACGTACTGCATCTGGCGGCGCTTGCCTTCGAAGTTGGTAATGCGCCGCGCCTCGGCCAGGGCTTCGAGCAGCTTGTCCGGCAGCGCCAGCTTGTCCATGAGGTCGGCGCGCAGGGTCAACAATTCCTCGCCAAGCTTCTGCAGCTCGGTGCTCTCGCGCTTGAGATCGGTCTTGCTGATCTCGACGTCGCCCTTGAGCTCGCGTTTGAGCTCCAGGTCCAGCTCGCTGCCTTCGGCGACGAACTGGCCTCGGACGTAATAGCCTTTTTTCGGTTTGCGGGACATTGGGGGGATATTTCTGCGGCCCCGGGGGCTGCGTGCACGGCCAAGTATCATAGCTGCGCCATGAACAAAGCCCATTCCCGCACCCACGCCGATGCCAACAGCGGTTTCAGCTACAGCCGCGCCACCTTCGAAGAACTCGTCGACGCCGCGCTGGCGCACGCGAAGAAGCTGGGCGCCTCCGATGCCGGCGCCGAGGCGTCGGAGGGCTGCGGCCTGAGCGTCTCGGTACGCAAGGGCGAGCTGGAGAACGTGGAGCGCAATCGCGACAAGTCGCTCGGGGTCACGGTCTACCTGGGGCAGCGCCGCGGCAATGCCAGCACCTCGGACTTCTCGCGCGCCGCCATCGAACAGACGGTGCAGGCGGCCTACGATATCGCCCGCTTCACCGCGGAAGACCCGGTGGCCGGCCTGCCCGATGCCGGGGACATCGTCCACCACGACGAGGCCGGGCGCGACCTGGACCTGTTCCATCCCTGGGCCATCAGCAGCGAAGAGGCCGCGAAGATTGCGCGCGCCACCGAGGCCGCGGCCTTCCGGACCGACAAGCGCATCACCAACAGCGAGGGCGCGGCGGTGTCGGCGCAGCAGTCGCATTTCTTCAGCGCCCACACGCACGGTTTCCGCGGCGGCTACGCCAGCTCGCGCCATTCCATCTCGGTCTCGCCCATTGCCGGCAAGGGCGATGACATGCAGCGCGACTACTGGTACAGCTCGCACCGCCACCCGGAAGACCTGGCCCTGCCCGAGGCCATCGGTCGCTACGCCGCCGAGCGCGCCCTCAGCCGCCTGAAGGCGCGCAAGATCAGCACGCGCGAGGTGCCGGTGCTGTTCGAGTCGCCCCTGGCCGCCGGCCTGATGGGGGCGCTGGTGCAGGCCTTGAGCGGCGGCGCGCTGTACCGCAAGAGCTCCTTCCTGCTCGACTCGCTGGGCACGCAGGTGCTGCCCGCGCACATCGACCTGCTGGAAGATCCCTTCCTGCTGCGCGGCAAGGGCAGCTCGCCCTTCGACGAGGAGGGCGTGCGTGTCCAGGCGCGCTCCGTCATCGACGCCGGCCGCGTGCAGGGTTACTTCCTGAGCAGCTACTCGGCGCGCAAGCTGGGCATGAAGACCACCGGCAACGCCGGCGGCTCGCACAACCTGATCCTCAGCTCGCGCCAGACGCAGCCCGGCGACGACCTGGACGCCATGCTGCGCAAGCTGGGCACGGGTCTGTTCGTCACCGAGCTCATGGGCCAGGGCGTGAACTACGTGACCGGCGACTACTCGCGCGGCGCCAGTGGCTACTGGGTGGAAAACGGCCGCATCGCCTACCCGGTGCACGAGATCACCATCGCCGGCAACATGAAGGACATGCTGCTGGGCATCGAGGCCGTGGGGGCCGACGCCTACAACTACGGCGCCAAGACCGTGGGTTCCATCCTGATCAACCGCATGAAGGTGGCGGGGAGCTGATCGCCGGCCGGCGGCACGCCGGGGCGGTCGAGGCGTGCACGCGTCGTTGCGGTGGCGCCGCATCCCGGGTTCGGCCCGGGTGACAGTGCTCGGCGGCCTCGCTAAGATGGGCCGCATCACCGCAAGGGGAGTGCATGGCCTCAGATCGCACCGGAGCGTTGCCCGCCTGGCGGGCGCCGATGGCGGAGTACCCAGAGCTGCTGCTGGACAGTTCCATGCGACTGTCCCGCCTGCTGCGGCTCGGCATCTGGGGCGGTGCGGCACTGCTCTGTCTCGTCCTGCTGGTGGCGCCGGTGCAGACCGATGCGCGGATCGCCCTGGCCATGGGCCTGGTGGTCCTGACGGCCCTCGCTGCTTCCCTGCTGTACTTTCACGGGCCGCTGGCGGCCGCACGCCTGTACGTCGCCGGTGGCTGGCTCACCGTGACAGCCGTCTGCGCGGCCGGCCCGGGCCTGGCCGGCACCCATGTGGCCGCCTATCCCCTGTTGATCTTCCTGGCCGGCTGGATGCTCGGCGGCGGCTATTGCGTCGCCCTGCTGGCGCTCAGCGCCCTGGCCGTCATCGGGCTGGCGTGCGGCCAGGCCGCCGGGCTGCTGGCCGCCGCCGGCCCGGCGCAGATCGCCACCGATGCCGTGACGCTGCTGACCGTGCTGGGGGCCACGGCGCTGGCCACGCTCTACCTGGTGCGGGCCTATGTCGAGCGCTATGGGCAATTGCGCCAGCTCAACCAGCAGGGCCAGCTCGACCTGCAGGTGGCGCAGGCGCGCGAGGTCGATTTCCGCCTGCTGGCCGAGCACATGCCGGGTCTGGTGTTCCAGTGTGATGCGCAGGGCCGCTGCCTCTACGCCAACCAGCGCATGGCGCGTTTCTTCGGGCGCACCACGCAGGCCCTGCTGGGTACACCGATGGCGGAGTTGCTGGGCGGCAGCTCCGTGCGCGACCTCTCGCCCTACCAGGCGGCCGTGCTGCGCGGCGATGTGGTGGAGTTCGACATGCGCCGGCTGGCGCCCGACGGCGTGTGGTGCGACGTGGAGGTCACGCTGGTGCCACGGCAGGCGGCGGATGCGTCGCGCGTGGTGGGCTGGTACGGCCTGATCTATGACGTCACGCGGCGCGAGCGCCAGGCCGTGGAGCTGCGCGACAAGGCCACGCACGACCCCCTGACCGGCTTGCCCAACCGCCTGCTGTTCCACGAGCGGCTGCAGCACGCCATGCGCAGCGCCTACCGGCACAGGAAGTCGGTCGCGGTGATGTTCGTCGACCTCGACAACTTCAAGCGCATCAACGACGTGATGGGGCACGGCGCGGGCGACATCTTCCTGCGCGAGATGGCGCGCCGCCTCACGGGCACCATCCGCGCCACCGATATGGTGGCGCGCCTCGGTGGGGACGAGTTCGTGGTGCTGGCCGAGGAGGTCGAGTCAGCCGAGGCGGCGGCGGCGATCGCCGACAAGGTGCTGGAGGCGCTGACCCAGCCCCTGGTCATCGGCAAGGAGACGGTCGCGGCGGGCGGCAGCATCGGCATCGCACTGGGACCGCAGGACGGTGAGACCAGCGAGGCGCTGCTGCAGGCTGCCGACGCGGCGTTGTACGACGCCAAGGCGGCGGGACGCAAGTGCTATCGCATCTTCGGCGACGGCAGCCTGGGCGCGCCTGAGACCGGCGGGCTGAGCCGGCCGATGAAGCTCTGAAGGCGGATGGATCCGCCCGACCGGGTGGCCGCTGGTAGCACCTCGCGCGGGAGCCCCATGACCATGACGCCCTCGGCCGCCGATCTTGCCGATGCGAACCTGCTGGAGGCGATGCGCGTGCACGCCGGCTGGCAGCAACCCTGCGATCTCGTGGAGGCGGGCGGTGTGCTGCTGATTGCCGGCCCCAATGCCTTCCCCGGTGCATTCCGCAACAGCGTGACGCGCGTCGATGGCGGTGTGCCCGCTGCCGAGGTGCTGCGGCGGGCGCGGGACTTCTTCACACCGCGGGGCCGCGGCTACACGCTGGTGGCGCGGGCGAGCCGCGACCCGGACCTGATGACTGCGCTGCAGGAGGCCGGCGTGGCGTCGCTGGCAGACAGCCCGTGCATGCTGATCGAAAGCCCGGTGTCCCCGCCGCCGATACCGGCCGGGATACGCGTCGAGTCCATGACGCAGCCGCAGCACGTGCGCGACGCCGTGCGGGTCAACGCCGAGGCCTACGAGGCGCTGGGGCTGCCGGCGGCGGAAACCCGCCTCTTCTTCGACCGCCCGCAGGCGGTGCTGTCGCCGCGCATGATCGGCTTCGTGGCCTATCGCGGCGTGGAGCCGGTCGCCACCGCGCTCACCCTGCTCAGTGGTGAGGGAGCCGGCGTGTACTGGGTCGGCACCGCGGCCAGCGCGCGGCGCCAGGGGCTGGGCGAGTTGTGCACCCGCCTGGCCACCAACGCGGGCTTTGCCCACGGTGCGCGCACGGTCACGCTGCAGGCCAGCCCCATGGGCGAACCCATCTACCAGCGCATTGGCTATCGCACCTGCGACCGGATGCTGCGCTTTCGCTTCGCGGCACCGGCGTGAACGCGCAGCCTCAGGGCGGCGCGCGTGGCGATTCGGACGGCGGCGCCAGATAGCGTTCGATCCGGCGCACCGTCTCGTATTCGCGCTCGGCCAGCTGCCGGCGACCGGCGCGTTCGTGGCCCTGCGCCGCCTCGCGATGCCAGTGCAGGACGTGTTCAATCAGGGCCCGCATCGCCGCGTCGGGAATGGCGGGCGCGGGCCGGTCGGTGGCAGGCGGGTTCATCTCAGGCGATGACAAAGGCCAGCGCCACGGCCACCAGGGCCAGCAGCACCAGGCCGCCAGTGAAGATCAGTTCGGCGTGTACTTCGAGCCTGCGCCCCGCGCCGTCGGCCCGCATGGCCGTGAAGGACAGCAGCGCGCTGACCAGAAAGACCACGGCGTCCACGGCCAGCAGCTTGTCGACCACCACGCGGAATTCACCGCCCGGGCCGAGGTGGCCGATGGACAGCACCGTCATGCACACGCCGATCATGGTGGCCGAGGTGGGCAGGATGTGCGCCGACAGCCGACGTTCCGCGGGTATGGAGCGCGCAGGGCTCATGCGTGGGGCGGCAGCTTGGCGGCTGGCCAGACGAAGACGGCGCGCGCCCCATGCTGGCTGGCGATGGCGACCCGCTCATGCCGCGCCTGGCCATGGCGCTCGGCGTCCACCGTGTAGCGGCCGGGTTGCAGCCGCGCCAGCAGGTAGGGGCCGTCCGCCGTGGCCTGCAGGACCGTCTGGTTCTTCGCGTCGCGCACGCGCACGTGCACGCCCGTCGTGAAGTCGGCGTGCTTGCCGTCCTGCACGGCGAACTCCAGGGTGAGCGGCCACCGCTTGCTGACCTGCTCGATGGCCTGTGCCTCGTCCTTGCCGATGCCGCCGCTCAGGTACTCGACGCCGTCCGCATGCTGCACGGGCGGCAGGGGGGCCGGCTGCGCATGGGCGCCGGCGGCCAGCAAGGCGGCCAGCGCCACGATGAAAGTGAGAGAGTCCGTGCGTGATGTCATGATGACCTCCTGTTTCGTTGCTCAGGGATGCGGGACCCGGCGCCTCAGCCCAGGCGCACGGGGACGAAGATCTTGTCGCCGTCGCGCTCGATCAGCAGCGCGACCGACTTGTCCGATTTCGCCACCAGGGCGCGCACCTGCTCGACGCTGCGCACGGGTGTGCCGTTGACGGCCAGCAGCACGTCGCCCGACTGCACACCGGCCATGGCGGCCGCGCCCGCGACGTCCTCGATCAGCAGGCCGCCGCTGACGCCGGCTTCGCGCCGCTCCTGCGGCTGCAGCGGGCGCAGCGCCAGGCCCAGGCGGCCCTGGCCCTTGCCATGGCTGTCCTGCGCGACCTGGGTGGTCTTGTCGCTGGCGTCACCCAGCTTCGCCTGCAGCTCCTCGCTCTTGCCCTGGCGCCAGACAGACAGTGTCACCTTCTCCCCGGGCAGGGCCTGGCCGACCATGGCGGTGAGGTCGCCAGAGGCGACGATGGGCTGGCCGTTGTACTTGCGGATGACGTCGCCCGACTTCAGCCCCGCCTTCTCCGCCGCGCTGCCCGCCATCACGCTGCTCACCAGCGCACCTTCGGGCCGGTCCAGGCCGAAGGACTCGGCCAGGGTCTGGTTGACCTCCTGCACCGTGACGCCCAGCCGCGCATGGCTGGCATGCCCGGTGGCGACGATCTGGTCCTTCACCTTGGCGGCCACCTCGATCGGGATGGCGAAGGACAGGCCCTGGTAGCCGCCCGTGCGGCTGTAGATCTGCGAGTTGATGCCCACCACCTCGCCACGCGTGTTGAACAGCGGCCCGCCCGAGTTGCCGGGATTGACCGCCACGTCGGTCTGGATGAAGGGCACGAAGCTGTCGTCCGGCAGCGAGCGGCCCTTGGCGCTGACCACGCCGGCGGTCACGCTGTTCTCGAAGCCGAAGGGTGAACCGATGGCCAGCACCCACTCACCCACCTTCAGGTCGCGCGCGCTGCCCAGCGGCACGGTGGGCAGGTCCCTGGCCTTGATGCGCAGCACGGCGACGTCGGTCTTCGGGTCCGCGCCCAGCACCTTGGCGTCGAACTCGCGCCGGTCGGTGAGCTTGACGGTGACCTCCTTGGCATCGCGCACGACGTGGGCGTTGGTGAGGATCAGGCCATCGGCGCTGATGATGAAGCCCGAGCCCTGGGCGTGCACGGGCGTGCTGCGCGGGCCGGCGTAGCCGCCGTTGGGGCCCTGGAAGCGGCGGAAGAACTCGAAGAAGGGATCGTTGGGGTCGAAACCCGGCCAGTTGGGTTGCGAGCCGCCATCGTCATCGTCGTCGGACACCTTGTGCATGCCGCTGACGCTGATGTTGACCACCGCCGGCCCGTAGCGCTGCGTGATCTGCGGGAAATCATTGGGCGCCGCTGCCACGGGCGTGGGCGCTGCGGCTGCGGTCGCGGCGGGCGCCGCCGCGGCATGGGCGTGCTGGCCATAGACCAGCATGGCACCGCCGCCGCCGATCACACCGGCAGTGAGCAGGGCCAGGACGAGCTGGCTGGGGGTGAGCAGACGTTTGTGCATGGCAGACCTCAAGTTGCTTCGGGGTGGAACATGCAGGAAATGATGGGGCGGCAGACTTAGACGGCGCTTAAAGTCCGGCGCCGCCTGCGCCGCGGCAGCGGCACTCAGGCCGGCAGCGCGAAGCCGACCGTCACGCGCAGGCCGCCCAGCCTGGGTGAGGACGCCAGCGCCAGCGTGGCGCCATGCAGCTCGGCGATGGACTTGACGATGGCCAGGCCCAGCCCGCTGCCGGTGGTCTCGGTGCCGGCCACGCGGTAGAAGCGGTCCAGCACGCGCTGGCGCTCGGCTTCGGGGATGCCTGGTCCGCTGTCATCGACCTGCAGCAGCAGGCGCCCGTCCGCGCGCTGCACCTCGACGTCGACCGAGCCGCCGGCCGGCGTGTGCTTGAGGGCGTTGTCGAGCAGGTTGCGCAGCAGGATGCGCAGGGCGTCGGGGTAGCCCTGGATCGCGCTCTCGTCGGCCGCGCCCAGCCCGAGGTCGATGCCACGCTGCTGCGCCAGCGCCGCCAGCTCGCCGACACCCTGGCGCGCCAGCTCGGCCAGCCGCACCGGCTCCGCGGGCGTGCCGGTGGCGGCGGTGGACTGCTGGCGCGCCAGCACCAGCAGCTGTTCCACCAGGCGCGCCGCGCGGTCGATGCCCGCGCCCAGGCGCTGCACCGCCAGCTCGCGCGCCGCGGTGTCCTGGGCGCGTTGCAGGCCCTGCACCTGCAGCTTGAGCGCGGCCAGCGGCGAGCGCAGCTCGTGCGCGGCGTCGGCCACGAAATGCTTCTGCGCCTCGAAGGCCTGCCGCACGCGCGCCAGCAGCAGGTTGAGTTCATGCACCAGGGGCTGGATCTCGTCGGGCAGGCCGGTCTCGCTAACCTCATCCAGATCGGTGGCCTGGCGTCGCGCCAGCTGGGCGCGCACGCGTGCCACCGGCAGCAGCGAGGAACTCACCACCCACCACACCACCAGCATCAGCAGCGGCGCCATCAAGGCGATGGGGGCGATGGTGCGCAACGCCAGTGCACCGGCCATGCGCTGGCGCACGGCCATGTCCTGCGCGACCTGGATCACGTGCAGTGGCGTGGCCAGGGAGAAGACGCGGAAGGTCCGTCCCCGGGCCTGGATGTCCGAGAAGCCGAGCACGGCGCGCTGCGGCAGCACGGTGCTGGCCGAGGAGCCGAAGATGCGCAGGCCGTCGGCTGACCAGACCTGCACGACGAATTCGAAGCTCTCGTCTTCCAGCAGATCGGTGGTGTCGGGCACCCAGGCGCCGCCGGGCAGGCCCGAGCGCAGCGACAGCGCCATCTGCTGCATGTGGTAGTCGAACAGCTCGTCGGCCTCGGCACGCGCGCTGCGGTAGGCGACCCAGCCCTGCAGCAGGGCCGCAAGCGCGATGGCCACCAGCAGGAAGGCCAGCAGGCGGGCGCGCAGCGAGCGGCTGATGCCGGGGCGCGAGGGCGTCACGACGACGACCCCCTGGGCACCATATAACCCACGCCGCGCACGTTCTGGATCACGCCGGCGCCGAGCTTCTTGCGCAGGCCGTGGATATAGACCTCCACCGCGTTGCTGCTGATCTCGTCTTTCCAGCCGTAGAGCTTTTCCTCCAGCTGGGTGCGCGAGAGCACCAGGCCAGGCCGCGCGATGAGCGGTTCGAGCACCGCCCACTCGCGTGCCGACAGCACCACCGGCTCGCCCCGGGCCGTGACTTCGCGCGTGGCGGGGTTGATGCTCACGCCCTCGTGCTCGTAGACCGGCTCGGCGCGGCCGGCGGCGCGGCGCAGCAGGGCGCGCAGGCGTGCCAGCAATTCGTGCAGGTCGTAGGGCTTGAGCACGTAGTCGTCGGCGCCAGCGTCCAGGCCGTCGATGCGCTGCTGCACGGCGTCGCGTGCGGTGGCAATCAGCACCGGCATGCGCTGGCGGCGTGCGCGCAGGGCGCGCAGCACCTCCAGCCCGTCGCGTTTGGGCAGGCCCAGGTCGAGCAGGACGAGGTCGTAGTTCTGCGTGCGCAGGGCGGTGTCGGCCAGCTCGCCGTCGCGCACCCAGTCCACGGCGTAGTGCTCGGCGCGCAGCAGGTCCAGCACGGCCTCGCCGATCATCGAGTCGTCTTCCACCAGCAGCAGGCGCATGGCGAGACTCTAACGCGACCCGGCTTAGACCAGGCTTAAGTGATGCCTGGCGTTCAACCCGCCAGTGCGGCCTTGACGGCGGCCGACACCTGGCCCATCTCGGCCTTGCCGGCCAGGCGGGTCTTGACCACGCCCATGACCTTGCCCATGTCGCCCGGCCCCTTGGCGCCGAGCTCGGCCACGATGGCCTTCACTTCGGCGGCCACTTCCTCGGCCGAGAGGCGCTGCGGCAGGTAGGCTTCCAGCACCTTGATTTCGGCGCTTTCCTTGTCAGCCAGGTCCTGGCGGCCGGCCTGGGTAAAGGCGGCGACCGAGTCCTTGCGCTGCTTGATCAGCTTGTCGACCACGGCGACCACGGCCGCGTCGTCCAGCGTGATGCGCTCGTCGACTTCCTTCTGTTTCAGGGCAGCCAGCAGCAGGCGGATGGTGCCCAGGCGCTCGCTGTCCTTGGCGCGCATCGCGGCCTTCATGTCGTCGTTGATCTGGTCCTTGAGTGACATGGAAATTCTCCGGATGAAAAAACAAAACCCGCGCCTGGCGTCCCGAGCGCGGGTTGTTGGATGCTCTGAGGTCGGCGACCCCGGTGCGATCAGTACAGCTTCTTGGGCAGCTGCATCGAGCGGATGCGCTTGTAGTTGCGCTTGACGGCGGCGGCCTTCTTGCGCTTGCGCTCGGCGGTGGGCTTCTCGTAGAACTCGCGCGCACGCAGGTCCGTCAGCAGGCCCAGTTTCTCGATGGTGCGCTTGAAACGGCGCAGGGCGACGTCAAACGGCTCGTTCTCTTTTACGCGGATAGTCGTCATTACGTAATGATTTCCGAATTGTGCGGACAGAGGGTGGGCAGGAAGATCGGGCCTGCTCGCCTTGTTTCGCGATGGTCCCCGCCTGTAACTAGTATTGGCCGGCGGGGTTATGCCAGCAAAGTCCGACATTATAGCGGGTTAACCCGGCCCGGCAACCGGCCCGAAACCCGGGCCGCCGCAGGCGGCCTGCCCCCGGAGGGGGCCAGCGACCCACACGCAGTGGGGAGCGCGGGGGCGGGCTCAATCAGCCCGAAGGGCTTGGTCCATAGCTACGCCACAGGCGTGGCCGCTGGACCAAGCCCACTGGAAGTTGTAACCGCCCAGCCAGCCCGTCACATCCACCACTTCCCCGATGAAGTACAGCCCGGGCTGCTTCTGCGCCTCCAGCGTCTGGCTGGACAGCTCCCGGGTGTCCACGCCCCCTGCCGTGACCTCGGCCTTGGCGTAGCCCTCGGTGCCGGTCGGCGTGAGTTCCCAGGCAGACAGGCGCTGGGCCAGGACGGCCAAGGCCTTGTCGGCTGCTTCGTTGACCGGGCGCTGCCAGGCCGGGTCCTGGCTGGCCCAGGCCTCGGCCAGCCGGGCCGGCAGCAGGGTGGCCAGTTCGTTCGCGATCAGCTTGCGCGAGTGCAGCTTGGCCTCGGCCAGCCGGGTCGCCAGGTCCTGTTCCGGCGCCAGGTTGATGCGGATCGGCGTGCCGGGTTTCCAGTAGCTGGAGATCTGCAGCACGCCCGGGCCCGAGAGGCCGCGGTGGGTGAACAGCAGGTCCTCCAGGAAGGCCATGCGCTCCTTCTTGCTGCCGGTCTCGATCTGCACCGGCAGCGCCAGCCCGGCCAGGCCGGCATAGGGCGCCCAGGCGGTGCCGTCAAAGGTCAGCGGCACCAGGGCCGGGCGCGGTTCGACGATTTTCAGGCCGAACTGGCGCGCGATGCGGTAACCGAAATCGGTGGCGCCGATCTTGGGGATGGACAGGCCGCCCGTGGCGATCACCAGCGCGCGGCTTTGAACGGTGCCCTGGTCGGTGTCGAGTTCATAGCCTGCGGCGCCGTGGCGCACCGCCTGCACCCCGCAGGGCTGCCAGCGGGTCACGCCGCCCTGCTCGCACTCACGCAGCAGCAGCTGGATGATGTCGTCGGCCGAGCGGTCGCAGAACAGCTGGCCCTTGTGCTTTTCATGGAAGGGAATGCCGTCGCGCTGCAACAGGGCGATGAAGTCGGCCGGCGTGTAGCGCGACAGCGCCGAGCGGCAGAAATTGGGGTTCTCGCCCAGGAAGTGCTTGTGCGGCTGGCGCGGATCGAGGTCCCGGTTGGTGAAGTTGCAGCGCCCGCCGCCCGAGATGCGGATCTTTTCCGCGACCTTGGCCGCGTGATCGATCACCAGCACCTTGAGGCCGCGTTGGCCGGCGACGCCGGCGCAAAACAGGCCGGCAGCCCCGGCCCCGATCACCACCGCATCGAATTGCTGCATCAGCCTTTCCAGGTGAAGGGAAACTTCAGCTGCCTGAAGAAGCCGTCGGGCACGTAGTCGCCCAGCACGCCGTAGCGCTCGGGCCAGAGCTTGTCACTCTTCACGGCGGTGCCAAAGAGGTAGTCCAGGAAGGCGAAGTGCGCCGCATAGTTGCGGTCCAGCGCTTCCTGGTCCTGGCTGTGGTGCCAGTGGTGGAAGTTCGGCGTGACGATGAGGTAGCGCAGCGGCCCCAGCCGAACGCTCACGTTGGCATGGTTGAACACGGCCTGGAAGCCGACGATAACGATATAGGTGTCGATCACTTCCTTGGAGAAGCCCAGCACGAAGATCGGGGCCAGCACCAGGGTGCGGGTGATGAGCAGCTCCAGGAGGTGCTGGCGCGAGCCGGCCAGCCAGTCCATGCTCTTGGCGCTGTGGTGCACGGCGTGGATGCGCCACAGCAGCGGCACCTCATGGTAGGCGCGGTGCGCCCAGTACTGCACCAGGTCGGCCACCAGCACGATCAGGAACAGGGCCACGAGGAAAGGCAGGTCACGCACCCAGGCCTGCAGGCCGTCCTGCGCGGCCCAGCCGAACAGGCGGTGCACCAGCAGGTTGGTGGCCAGCAGAATGAAGCCCACCACCATGTGGTTGACGATGAAATGGTTCAGGTCGGTCTGCCACTCGGGGCGGAACACCGGCTGGTCCTTGCGCAGCGCGAACAGCTTCTCGATGAAGATGAAGATCAGCGAGGAGCCCAGCAGGTCCAGGATGAACCAGTCCAGCCCGATATAGGGCGTGTGATCGGGGAAATCGTCGACCGGCACCTTGTGCCCGCCCAGCAGGGCGGCCAGCGCCACCAGCAGGAAGGCAAAACCGGACAGCCAGCGCGCGCGGTTGAACAGCACGTTGACCAGCGAGAGCCCGCCGGCCACCACCAGGGCCACGAAGAGCACGGTGCGCAGCGTGTCCACGCTGTAGCTGCGGCGCAGTTCGGGTGTCGTCAGGTATTCGGGAAAATGAAAGGCCAGCACGCCGAGGAAACAGAGAAAGCCCAGCGTCAGGGCGATGACGCCGGTCACCAGACCGGCACCGGGTTTGAGAGCACCGGCGCTTTCGGCCAGCTCGTTGAGTTTGTCCAGCGGCATGTGTGTCTCCCCAGGGTAGGAATACCGCGGTTCGTGCCGCGGCTGGGCCGCAGTGTAGCCGGGCGGTGAAGGGCTTCAGGCCGCGAGCTTGTTGCGGTCGGCCAGCACGGCGGCCTTGCGGGTGAGGCCGTCGATCTCGCCCGTGATGTCCGACAGCACATTGGCCACGACGGCGAACTCGCGGCCGTGGACACCCGCGCGCGCCGCCATGATCTGGGCGTTGAAGCTCACCACCTTGGCTTCCTTGGCCACGCTCTGGATGTCCCCCACGATGCCTGCGAGTTCCTTGATCATGGCGTCGGACCTGGCCTTGGTAACCTCGTCAAAGGCCGTGGTCGCGAGGTTGAGCGCGTCGAGGATGCGGTCTGTCAGACCCACCAGTTCAATCAGCGAGTCGTCGATGCCGGGCGCCTGGCGTCCGATCTGGTCCAGCGTGCGCTGCATGAGCTGCATGAAGGAGGCGATCAGCGGGCCCACGCCGCGTGGACCGTGGTAGGTGGCCGCAATCCTGGCCGCTGCGTGCTCTTCCAGCTGATGGACCGTGTCCAGCAGGTGCTGCTGGCTTTCGGTGAAGATCTGCAGGCTGCGCTGTGCTGCCTCGAACTTCTGCGGGTCGCCGCGTCCTGCCAGCAGGGTCTGCAGGATCATGCGCTGCGAGAGCATGCGCTGGCGCGCGGCGAGATTGACGAGTGACAGCCCCTTGATATGGGCCGGCGGCTCCGTCTGGCGGAACACGGCGACGGTGCGTGGAGCGAAGGGCGTGAGAGAGGAGGGCATCGAGGAGGTCATGGCTAGCACCGGCTATATCTCCGGGCTCACACCTGGACGGCCCGGTTCACGTACCCCAAGCAAACTGCGGGCCAACTCGCTGCAGTTCCTGCACACCCTGCAGTACTTCGCCGACGACGATGACGCAAGGGCTGCCCAGCTGCTCGCGCACCAGCGTGGCGTGCAGCGCACCGAGGGTGGTCAGTACCTGACGCTGCGTGGGCAGGCTCGCATGCTGCACCAGCGCCACCGGTGTGCGTGCGGGCAGGCCCGCGAGCAAACCCTGTTCGATCTGCTGCGCGCCGCTGACGCCCATGTAGATCACCAGCGTCAGCTTCGCGGACCGCGCGGTGGCGGCGATCTGCGGCCAGTCGGGCGCCGCGTCGCCGGGCTTGGCGTGGCCGGTGAGAAAGAGCACGCCATGTGCGTGGTCGCGGTGCGTGAGCGGCACGCCCAGCGAGCTGACGGCGGCCAGGCCGGCGGTGATTCCATTGATGACCTCCACCTGAACGCCGGCCTGTCGCAGGTGTTCCACCTCTTCGCCGCCGCGCCCGAAGATGAAAGGATCGCCACCCTTGAGCCGCACCACCTGTTCGCCTTCGCGCGCGGCGGTGATCATGAGCCGTTCGATGAAGGACTGCGGCGTGGACCTGCAACCGCCGCGCTTGCCCACGTGGACGACACGAGCCGTCGGCGCGGCATGCGCCAGCACCGCCGGGTTCACGAGGTCGTCGACCAGCAGCACGGTGGCCTGCTGGATGGCCTTGAGGGCCTTGAGCGTGAGCAGCTCCGGGTCGCCGGGTCCGGCGCCCACGAGCGTGCAGCGGCCGGTGGCCAGGGGGAGGGCGGGGGCTTGGACCATGAGGGGCTCCGTCGTGTGTCTACGCGTCAGTCATGCAAGAGCGATGCCAGCACCGTTCCATCGGTGCGCACCAGGTCCTGATTCTGGACATTCCTTCATGACTGTCAGCTATATGCCCAATGACGCTCAGGCGGCCTGTTGCTGCGGCTGTGTCCGCCGTGCCAGGCGCTGCAGTTCGGGCACGCAGGAGCCGCAGCTGGTGCCGCATTGCAGGCGCTGCTGCAGCGCGGCCAGGCGCTCGCCTTCGCTGCCCGTACACCGGGCCAGCTGGGCGACGATGGCATCCTCGCTGACGTTGAAACACGCGCAGACCTGGCGGCCGCGGGGTGCAAGTGCCGCCGGCGCCGCTGTGCCGGGCAGCAGCAGCAGGCGGCCATAGTCCTGCGCTGGCAGTTCTTCCTGCAGCAGCGTACGGATCCAGGCCTCGGCGCGCGTGTCGCCGGCCAGCAGGATGGCGTCCAGCGTCGTCTGCTGCGGACCGCGCGTGAGCAGGGCGCTGCGGCGCTGGCCGCGCTTGCGATCCGCGTAGCGCAGCGCGCCAGCTGCATTGAGGCCCAGTACCGTCTCAATTTCCTCCAGCAAGGCATCCGGCGGCGCCTCGTGCGCGGCCGCGCGAAACAGCACACCGGTGCGTTGACGGCCGAAGGGCACGCAGCTGGCATAGGGGAAGCGCGCCATCAACTGGCGAACGGCCTCGCGCTGGCGCAGGGCCGTGTCGTCCGGCAGCCAGGCCATGGCCACCAGCTTCCAGGGCAGTTCGGCCGGGAGGATCTTGACGGCCGTGTGCTTGAGCTCCGGCTGCCTGGAGCTCGGGCAGTACGCTGGATTTGTCAGCGCGTTGATGCCTGCCAGCGGATGCCCCGTGGTGCCCATGCCACCCAGAAATTCCGCTCCCCAATGCATGGCCATGAAGGCCTGCCCGCTGGCTAGGTCGGCACTGGCCTGCAGGGGCACCACGATGGAGCCGCGCCGGCTCGTGACGTGCACCAGCTCGCCTTCCTTCAGGCCGCGGCGCGCCAGATCCTGTGCGTTCATCTGGATGGCTGGCTCGGCGACGTGGCCGAACAGCCGCCCCAAGGTCCCGGTGCGGCTCATGCCGTGCCACTGGTCACGCAGGCGCCCGGTGGTGAGCGCAAAGGGATAGCGGGCGTCGCGCGGCTCGGCCACGGGCTGGTGTTTCACGGCGATGAAGCGGGCGCGCCCGTCGTCCGTCGGAAACACGCCGTCCTCGTACAGGCGGGGCTTGCCGGTCGCGGCGCCTTCAGGCCACGGCCACTGCGCCGGTGCCTGTTCCAGCTGTGCGTAGCTCAGGCCGGTGATGTCCAGATCGCGCGAGCGGGTGGATTCGCGGTGTTCGTTCCAGACCGACTCGGCGCTGTCGTAGGGAAACAGTTCCTGGCGCGGGCCGATGCCGCAAGATTGCAGGCGGCGCGCGAAGTCGGCGGCAATCTGCCAGTCGTGCCGTGTCTGACCCGGTGCCGGCACCGCCGGCAGCACGCGCGAGATACGGCGTTCGCTGTTGGTGACCGTGCCATTCTTCTCGCCCCAGCTGGTCGCCGGCAGCAGCAGGTCGGCAAAGTCACAGGTGGCGGTGGTGGCAAACGCTTCCTGCACGACCACGAATTCCGCGCGCTGCAGGGCGCGGCGCACGGTGGCCTGGTCGGGCAGGCTCTGGGCCGGGTTGGTGCAGACTATCCAGAGCGCCTTGAGTTGGCCGTCGGCGGCAGCCTGGAACATTTCGATGGCCGTCTTGCCCGGCTGGTCCGGCACCGAAGGCACACGCCAGAGCGCGGCGACCTCGGCACGGTGCTGCGGATTGGCGAGATCGCGATGCGCCGACAGCAGGTTGGCCAGGCCGCCGACTTCGCGCCCGCCCATGGCATTGGGCTGGCCCGTCAGGGAGAACGGGCCAGCGCCCGGCTTGCCGATCTGGCCGGCGGCCAGATGCAGGTTGATGAGTGCCACGTTCTTGGCGGTGCCGCTGCTGCTCTGGTTCAGGCCCTGGCAGTACAGGCTCAGCGTGGCCGGCGAGGTCGCAAACAGGCGTGCCGCCTCGGCCAGGTCTTCCTTGCGGATGCCGCAGGTCTGCGCCACCCTGTCCGGCGTGTACTCGCGTACCAGGGCCTTGAGTTCGTCGAAGCCACGGGTATGCGCGGCAATGTAGGCGCTGTCGGTCCAGCCCTCCCACAGCATGAGGTGCAGCATGCCGTGGAACAGCACGACGTCGCTGCCCGGCTGGATCTGCAGGAAGAGATCGGCGCTGCTGGCCGTATCGGTGCGGCGCGGGTCGACCACCACGAGCTTCATGTCCGGGCGTCGCTTTCTCGCCTCCTCGATGCGGCGGAACAGGATGGGGTGGGCCCAGGCCGTGTTGCTGCCGGCGATGAAGAGGCAGTCGGCCAGCTCCAGATCCTCGTAGCAGGCCGGCGGCGCATCGGCGCCCAGGGTCTGCTTGTAGCCTGCCACGGCGCTGCTCATGCACAGGCGCGAATTGGTGTCGATGTTGTTGGTGCCGATCAGTCCCTTGGCCAGCTTGTTGAAAACGTAGTAGTCCTCGGTCAGCAGCTGGCCGGAGACATAGAAGCCCACGGCATCGGGCCCGTCGCGGCGGATGATGTTGGCAAAGCGTGTCGCGGCCAGCTCCAGCGCGGCGTCCCAGCCCAGGGTCTGTGGCGTGGCGCCGCGTTCCAGGCGCCGCATGGGCCGCAGCAGGCGCACCTGCTGCGTGACCTCGCGCGTGGCGGTAAGGTGCAGCGTGGCGCCCTTGGAGCACAGGCGCCCGAAATTGGCCGGATGCTCCGGATCGCCGCGCACCCCGATGATCTGGTCACGCCGCGACTCGATGATGACGCCACAGCCTACGCCACAATAGGGACAGGTCGAGCGGGTTTCCTTTTGCATACCTAGTCCCTGCTGTGGCGTTTCATAGACTCCGCAATGCGGTGAGCGGCGCCAGCCGCTACACCGCAGTAGGGGCAGGTGTAGCGCGTTTCCTTATGCATGCAAGGCCCCTACGAAGGTGTTTCCGATACTCGCAAAGCGATCCGCGGCGCCAGCCGCGAGATCGCAGCAGGGGCAGGTGGATTGGGTCTCCTTATGCATGCCGGCTTCCGGAAGGGTTGTCAGGCGCAGGCCGTCTTGCGCAGGCAGGGGCCGGCCACCGGCGGCTTCACGTCCAGCGCCAGGCTGTTGAGTTCCTGTACGTCCAGGTGCACCAGGCCGTGCTCCACCTTGACGGCAAAAGACTGGGTCGTGCCTTCATCGGGCGCCTTCGCACAGCCGCTGTCCAGGGCGATGGTCCAGTTGTGCAGCGGGCAGGCCACCGAGGTGCCGAAGACGATGCCCTGGGAGAGCGGCCCGCCCTTGTGCGGACAGCGGTCGAGCAGGGCAAAGACCTGTCCCTGGTCGTTGCGGAACACGGCCACGTCCATGCCTTGCGGGCGGGCCACGCGGCGGGCGCCGAGCACCGGGATGTCGTCGACGCGGCAGATTGCTTTCCATTCACTCATATTGCGGGACTCCGTGGTCAGGCTTTCAGGTTGGCGTACAGGCCGGTGATGCGGTCCATCACCGACAGCAGGTTCTCGCTGGTGACGAATACGTCGGACAAGGCCTTGGGTGTGGCCCCGGCCGTCTGTTGCAGGGCCAGGTCGAAGAAGAGCCACTGGCTGTCGGCCAGCGCAAGCTCGTCCTTGATCTGGGGCGTGGCCTGGGGGGCGTTGCGCAACAGCTCCAGTGCAGCCAGGAAGTCGGTGCGGGCCTTGCCGATCTCGACGCGCGCCTGGGCCGCTTCCACCTGCAGCGCCGCGGCGTAGTAGTACTTGGCCATGCGCTGCGAGAGCATGCGCTGCCGGCCTGCCACGTTCACCAGCCTGCTCACCGGCTGGGCGGCAAAGGCCTCGTACTGCACCGTGCCCTGCTGCGCCAGGGCCAGCACGCGCGCGTCGGTGTTGAGCAGGCCGCCGGCACCGTCGCGCGAGGGATGGTTGCCGACGAGCGCGGCCTTGTAGTCGCTCCAGGCGGCCTCAAGGTCGACGTAGGTCTTGCGGATCTCGGCCGAGGGGGCGTAGGCCTTGAGCTCGACCAGCTGCCGGTCGAACAGGGCCATGGACCGGTCCAGGATCTGCTGCGCGCTGGCGCTCTCGGTCTTGTGCACCAGGGCCAGCCAGGCCTTGGCCATGCGCTGCGACAGCATGCGCTGGCGTCCGGCCTTGTTGACCGCGTCGTTCAGATTCAGCACCTGGGCGCGCACTCCCAGGCTGGCGGCGCCGGCCAGGGCCAGCAGGATTCGTCGTTTCATGGCGTTTTCTCCCTTTGGTTGAATCCCTGGGTCGAATCGTCAGGCCGAGAGTTTTTCGAACTGGCGCGTGTCGACCTGCGCCTTGGACGCCTCGAACCACGGATCGGGTTCACCGTCGAGTGCGAATTGCAGCCGCTCCCACAGGGCCTTGCGCGCCTCGTGGTCGTCAAGGATCTTCTTCTTCACGTAATCCAGGCCGACGCGGTTCACGTAATGCACGGTGCGTTCCAGGTACCAGCCTTCCTCACGGTAGAGCTGCAGGAAGGCGCCGGCGTACTCCAGCACTTCGGCGGCCGTCTTGACCTTGCAGAAGAAGTGCGCGACCTCGGTCTTGATGCCGCCGTTGCCCGCGATGTGGATCTCCCAGCCGGAGTCGACGCCGATCACGCCCACGTCCTTGATGCCGGCCTCGGCGCAGTTGCGCGGGCAGCCGGAGACGGCCAGCTTGACCTTGTGCGGGGCATACATGCGCCAGAGCGCGCGCTCCAGGTCCTTGCCCATCTGCGTGCTGTCTTGCGTGCCCATGCGGCACCACTCGCTGCCCACGCAGGTCTTCACGGTGCGCAGGGCCTTGGCGTAGGCGTGGCCGCTGGGCATGCCGATGTCCTTCCACACGTTCTGCAGGTCCTCCTTCTTCACGCCCAGCAGGTCGATGCGCTGGCCGCCCGTGACCTTGACGGTCGGGATCTTGTACTTGTCCACCGCGTCGGCGATACGGCGCAGCTCGTCGGCCGTGGTTTCGCCGCCCCACATGCGCGGGATCACGCTGTAGGTGCCGTCCTTCTGGATGTTGGCGTGGCTGCGCTCGTTGATGTAGCGGCTCTGCGGATCGTCCTTGGCTTCCTTGGGCCAGGTGCTGAGGAGGTAGTAGTTCACCGCCGGGCGGCAGCTGGCGCAGCCGTTGGGCGTGCGCCACTCCAGGAACTTGAAGACGTCGCCGATGGTAAGCAGCTTCTTGTCGCGGATGGCGTCGCGCACGGCCTGATGGCCGTGGTCGGTGCAGCCGCACATGGCCTTGGTCTTGGGCGTGGCGGAGTAGTCGCCACCGGCGGTGAACATGAGGATCTGCTCCACCAGGCCGGTGCAGGAGCCGCAGGAGGCGCTGGCCTTGGTGTGCTTGCGCACCTCGTCCAGCGTGAACAGGCCCTTCTCCTTGATGGCCTTGCAGATGGTGCCCTTGTTCACGCCGTTGCAGCCGCAGACCTCGTCGCTGTCGGCCATGGCCGCCGCCTTGTTGTGGCCTTCGTGGCCGGCGTCGCCGATATTGGATTCACCGAACATCAGGCGGTCGCGGATGTCGCTGACGCTGCGGCCGTCGCGCAGCAGCTTGAAGTACCAGCTGCCGTCGACCGTGTCGCCGTAGAGGCAGGCACCGACCAGCTTGTCGTCCTTGAGCACCAGCTTCTTGTAGACACCGCCGCCCGGGTCGCTCATGACGATCTCCTCCGTGCCTTCGCCGCCCATGAAGTCGCCGGCGGAGAAGAGGTCGATGCCCGTGACCTTGAGCTTGGTGGAGGTGAGCGAGCCGGTGTAGCGGCCGATGCCGAACTGCGCCAGATGATTGGCCACCACCTTGCCTTGCTCGAACAGCGGGGCGACCAGACCGTAGGCGATGCCACGGTGCGCGGCGCATTCGCCTACCGCATAGATGCGTGCGTCGGTGGTGGTCTGCATGGTGTCGCTCACCACGACGCCGCGGTTCACGTGCAGGCGCATCCGCTCGGCCAGTCCGGTGTTGGGGCGGATGCCCACGGCCATCACCACCAGGTCGGCCGGGATCTCGCTGCCGTCCTTGAACTTCACCGCCTTGACGCGGCTGTCGGCGCCGGCGACGAGTTCCTGGGTCTGCGCGCCGATGAGGAACTTCAGACCCCGCTCCTCCAGGGACTGCTGCAGCATCTTGCCCGCCACGTCGTCGAGCTGGCGTTCCATCAGCCAGGGCATGACGTGCACCACGCTCACGCTCATGCCGCGCTTCATCAGGCCGTTGGCGGCCTCCAGTCCCAGCAGCCCGCCACCGATGACGGCGGCATGCTTGTACTTGCCGGCGGCCTCGATCATGGCCTCGGTGTCGGCGATGTCGCGGTAGGCCAGCACGCCTGGCAGCTCCTTGCCCGGGACGGGCAGGATGAAGGGATTGGAGCCCGTGGCCAGCAGCAGGCGGTCGTATTCGGTGCTGAGCTTCTCGCCTTTCGCGTTTTCCGCATGCACGATGCGGCGCACGCGGTCCACGTCGGTCACCTTCCAGCCGGCGTGCAGGGTGATGCCATGGTCCTGGTACCAGTCCCAGTCGTTGAGGACGATCTGTTCCAGCGTCTGCTCGCCGGCCAGCACCGGCGAGAGCAGGATGCGGTTGTAGTTGGGGTGGGGCTCGGCGCCGAAGACGGTGATGTCGTACAGGTCGGGGGCGATCTTGAGCAGTTCCTCCAGGGTGCGCACACCGGCCATGCCGTTGCCGACCATCACCAGTTTGGGTTTTTTCATCGCAACTCCGTCATCCGTTCAAAGCTGAAAACAAAAAAGGCGTCTGCACGATGCCGCCCGGTGGGCCTGGCATGTGTAGACGCCTTTGTCCTTGCTGCCGCCGACGCGCCATTGCGCCGACTGCTGCAACGGCCTGCTTCGGCCGTTTGATCAGAATGCCTGCAAGGAGCGTGCCAGCGCTTTCCCGGCATCTGGGGCCCGTCGCTCGCGGTTTTCCCGCGCCGGTGCGCCAGCTTGGTGCGCCCGGGGGCGCGCCGTGCCTCAATTCGGGCGCAAGGCGGAGTGCGTGGCGACGAGAAGCAGCAGCACGAGCAGGGTGAAGGACAGGCCCTTCCAGAACGCCAGCGGATTGCGCTCCAGCAGCGGAGCCCGGCGCCGGTGCAGGAAAGCGCGGTTCGGATGCCTCAGGTCCCAGGCGAATTCGGACACCTCGTCGTAGCGGCGCAGCGGGTCCAGGCTGACCGCCTTCTCGATCGCGCCGTCGATCCAGGCCGGGATGTGGCGTTCGCGCAGCCGCGCGGGCTCGTAGCTCAGGCGGCGCAGGTCGCTCCGGCTGCGCACACGCGTGAGCTGCAGTCCGTAGGGCAGGCGGCCGGTCAGCATCTGGTAGGTGATGCTGGCCAGGGCGAAGGTATCGGAGCGCGCCGAGCCCCCTTCGCCGAGGAAATACTCGGGGGCCGTGTACTGCAGGGTGCCCGGGACCGCATCCCGGGCGGCGGGCAGGGCAACCTCCAGCACGCTGGCGACGGCGGCAGAGCCGAAGTCGATGAGGCGCACCGTGCCCTGGGTGTCGATCATGATGTTCTCGGGGCGCAGGTCCTGGTGCAGCATTTCCATGCGGTGGAAGGCCTGCAGGCCCTTGGCCACCTGCTCGACGATGTTGCGCACCGCCTCCAGGTCGGGCGCGGGATGGTCGCGCATCCACTGCGCGAGTGTCTGCCCTTCCACATAGTCCATGGCGACGTACAGGCAGCTGCGCCTGCGCTCCAGCGGGTAGGCGCGCAGCACATG
The DNA here is from genome assembly GCA_021845965.1 of Pseudomonadota bacterium. Lineage (GTDB taxonomy): Bacteria > Pseudomonadota > Gammaproteobacteria > Burkholderiales > Burkholderiaceae_C > Hylemonella. The sequence continues at coordinate 62,387 of JAJZUZ010000005.1, forward strand.
GTCGCTGTGGATGCGGCGCGCCACCCATTCCTCCATGAGGAAGCGCTCGCGGTACACCGGGTCGTCCTGCAGGTCCACCGACGGGGTCTTGATGACCAGGGATGCGCCGCTGGCGATGTCGGTGGCGAGGTAGATGTGGCTGCGGCTGCTGCCATGGAGCTCGCGCACGATGCGCAAGCCGTCCAGCTCCGCGCGGGCGGCCAGCGGCGGCGGCAGGGGCAGCTCGCCGGCCTGTTGCGGCAGTTCGTGCAGGCCGGGGTCGGGCAGCCCGTCGACCCGCACGAGCTGCACCGTCAGGTTGTCGGCGCTGCCGCCCAGCAGGGCCTGCTCGACGATGGCCCGTGCCGCCCGCTCCAGGTCCGTGGCATGCGCGCGCACGGTGGCGGCGACGATGGCCGGGTCGACGTGCTCGTAGACGCCGTCGGTGGCGAGCAGGAAGGTGTCGCCGACCTCCAGGGGCTGGGTCTGGTAGTCGATCTCGATGGTCGGCGCCACGCCCAGCGCGCGGCTGAGGTAGCTCTCCTCGCGCGAAATCAGCACGCGGTGATCGGTCGTGAGCTGCTCCAGCGTCTGTGCATGCACCCGGTAGATGCGCGTGTCACCGACGTGGAACAGGTGCGCCGTATTGGAGCGCAGCACCAGGGCGCTGAAGGTGCAGACATGGCCGCGGTCCTTGTCGAAACGGCCTTGTCCCCGCTGCGTCTGGGCATGCAGCCAGGAGTTGGTGGCCGCGATCACCCGCTGCGCCGAGGTCTTGACGGACCAGGCGTCCGAGGTGCAGTAATAGTCGTCGAGAAAGCTCTTGACGGCCGACTCGCTGGCAATCTGTCCCGCCTCGCTGCTGCTGATGCCGTCGGCCAGTGCAATGGCGATGCCCTTGGCGGCGAGCAACGGCGCCTGCGGCACGCACAGGCCGTGGAAGTCCTGGTTCGCCGGCTTGCGCCCCCGGTCGCTGTGCTGGCCGACGCTGATCTTCAGCTGGGTGGACATGGCGAATGTAAAACGAGCCCCGTGCATTATTGCGACGGGGCCCGGGGTTGATGGCGCGTCGGGCGCTTATTTCACGGCGAGCTTGGGGGCGGTCTTGTAGTGGGTGGAGTACAGGGTCGCACCGACGAAGGTCAGGCCGCCGACGAGGTTGCCCAGCACGGTGGGCAGTTCGTTCCAGATGAAATAGTCCATCAGCGTGAACTTGCCGCCCATCATCAGGCCGGAGGGGAACAGGAACATGTTCACGATGGAGTGCTCGAAGCCCATGTAGAAGAACACCAGGATGGGCATCCACATGGCGATGACCTTGCCGGAAACGTGGGTGGACATCATCGCGGCGACAACGCCTGTCGACACCATCCAGTTGCACATCACGGCGCGAATGAAGAGCGTGAGCATGCCGGCGGCGCCGTGTGCGGCGTAGCCGAGCGTCCGTGCCTCGCCGATGCCGCCCAGTTTCTGGCCGATGGCATTCGGGGCTTCGGTGAAGCCGAAGGTGAAGATGATGGCCATGAAGACGGCCACGGTCAGTGCGCCGGCGAAGTTGCCGACGAACACCAGCCCCCAGTTGCGCATCACGCCGCTCCAGGTGGCGCCGGGGCGCTTGTCCATGACGGCCAGCGGCGCCAGCGTGAACACGCCGGTCAGCAGGTCGAAGCCCAGCAGGTAGAGGATGCAGAAGCCGACCGGGAACAGGAGGGCCCCGACCAGCGGATTGCCGGTGTTGACCGTGATGGACACGGCGAAAGCCGCGGCCAGAGCCAGGATGGCGCCAGCCATATAGGCGCGGATCAACGTGTCGCGGGTGGACATCAGCAGTTTGGATTCGCCGGCGTCGACCATCTTGGTAACGAACTCTGCGGGTGCCAGGTAGGCCATGGTTTACTCCTTCAGGAATGGGTGAAAGGGACGACTCGGTTCATGAAGACGCGCCATGCAGGGGCGTCTTCATCTGCAACGTGATACGCAAGAAGCAGGCCAGTTTGGTGTTCATTTCTGATGCCCGCAGGCCTCGAGGAAACCGATCAGCTCCTCGCGCAGCTCGTAGTAGCGCGGATGGCTGAGCAGCGCATCGCGGGTGCGCGGACGGGGCAGCGGCACCGGCATGATGTGGCCGATCCTGGCGCGCGGGCCGTTGCTCATCATCACCACGCGGTCGGCCAGCAGGATGGCTTCGTCCACGTCGTGCGTGACCATGATGGCGGTCACGCGGTTGCGCGACCAGACTTCCATCAGCACCTCCTGCAGTTCCCAGCGCGTGAGCGCGTCCAGCATGCCGAAGGGCTCGTCGAGCAGCAGCAGCTTGGGTTGCAGCGCGAAGGCGCGCGCAATGCCCACGCGCTGCTTCATGCCGTTGGAGAGTTCGCTGGCCTTCTTGTGCATGGCGTCGGCCAGGCCGACGCGCTGCAGGTAGTAGCTCACGGCGTCGCGTCGCTCGGCCTGGGGTACATGCGGAAAGACGCGTTCGACGCCCAGCATCACGTTGTCATAGGCGGAGAGCCAGGGCACCAGACTGGGGGCCTGGAACACGATGCCGCGGTCGGGGCCGGCATCCTTCACCTCGCGTCCGCCCAGCACGATCACGCCATCGCTCACGTCGGTGAGGCCGGCAATCATCGACAGCACCGTACTCTTGCCACAGCCCGAGTGGCCGATCAGCGAGACGAATTCGCCCTTGGGCATGCGCAGGTCGAAGCCGTCGACCACGGTCTGGGGACCCCCGGGCGTGGGGTAGACCTTGACCACATGGGAGAACTCGACAAAGCGCTCGTCGCCGCTGCGCCCGGGCTCCGCATCGGTGCCGTCCGGCGACAGCGCGGGGCCGACAGCCAGCTGCGCGACCTCGCTCTCGATGCGCTCGGCCAGTGCGGCGTGGCGCATGCCCACGATGGACGCCAGCGTCGGGCGGCGCTCCGTGCCGACATCCCGCGGCTTCATGAGGGGCAGCGGAATCACCTTGCCGCCCGCCGGCCCGCGATGCGCGTGCGCCATGTCGAGCAGGGTCTGGGTGATCTCGGCGCGCAGCTGCTGGAAGCGCGGATCATGGTTCATGGCACTGCGGTCGCGCGGGCGCGGCAGGTCCACCTTGAAACTCTGGCCCAGCGTGGCACCACGGCCGTCCCTGCCCGGGATGGTCAGGGGAATCACACGGTCGGCCAGGATCAGGGCCTCGTCCACGTCGTTGGTGATCAGGAGCACGGTCTTGCGGCCATTCGGGTTCTCACCCCAGATACGCACGATCTCGTCCTGCAGCTGGGCACGGGTCAGCGCGTCCAGCGCCGAGAGCGGTTCGTCCAGCAGCAGCACATCGGGATCGGTGGCCAGGGCGCGCGCCACGCTCACGCGCTGGCGCATGCCGCCCGAGAGCTGGGCCGGCTTCTTGTCGATGGCGGCGCTCAGGCCCACCATGGCCACGTAGCGTTTGACGAGCTCGGTGCGCTCGGCCGACGAGACGTTTGCCGAGACGCGATCCACGGCCAGTGCCACGTTTTCGCGCACGCTCAGCCAGGGCATGAGCGAGTAGCTCTGGAACACGATGCCACGGTCCGGTCCGGGGCCGGTGACGGGTGCACCCAGCTTGAGCACGTCGCCCGCATCGGCGGTGGCCAGTCCGGCCAGCAGGTTGACCAGCGTGGTCTTGCCGCTGCCCGAGAAGCCGACGATGGCGACGAACTCGCCCGGTTCGATGCGCAGGTTCACGTCGCTGAGCACCTGGGTGTGGCCGGTGCCGGTGCCGTAGCCCTTGTGCACGCCACGCAGTTCCAGGGCGGCAGGTGCGGACGCCCGGGACGGGGCGGGTGTAGCCGCAGGCAGTGCTGGGCCGTGGGCGTCGGCCGTGCGGGGGCGCTGGAGTACAGCGTTCATGACTTGTTTCTCCATGGGCTCAGTTGCGGCTGACCAGCTGTTGCAGCAGCTGCATCACCCGGTCGAGCGCGAAGCCGATGAAGCCGATGGTGAATACCGCCACCATGATGCGGCCCAGTGATTCCGAGCTGCCGTTCTGGAACTCGTCCCAGACGAACTTGCCCAGGCCCGGGTTCTGCGCCAGCATCTCGGCGGCGATCAGCACCATCCAGCCCACGCCCAGCGACAGGCGCATGCCGGTGAAGATGAAGGGCAGGGCCGAGGGCAGGATGATCTTGCGCACGCGGGTGGCCAGCGGCAACTGCAGCACGCGCCCGACGTTGACCAGATCCTTGTCGACCGAGGTCACGCCGATGGCGGTGTTGATCAACGTGGGCCAGAGGGAACACAGGGTCACGGTGATGGCCGAGATCAGGAAGCTCTTCTCGAACATCGGCTGCCCGCTGGTCACGTAGACGGCACTCACGACCAGCGTGACGATGGGCAGCCAGGCCAGTGGCGATACCGGCCGGAAGATCTGCACCAGCGGGTTGATCGCCGCATGCACCATCTTCGATGCGCCCGCCAGAATGCCCAGCGGCACGGCGACCAGGGTGCCGATCAGAAAGCCGGTGAACACGGTCAGCAGGCTGGTGCCGATCTGGTCCAGATAGGTGGCCTTGCCCGTGTAGGCATGGCGCTGCGGCACGTAGGAAGGATCCTCGGCCTGGCGTTCGGCGATGCGCTTCTCCTGCCGTTCATAGAACGCCGCGGCGCGTTCGCGTTCCGACAGGTGCTCCTCCCACAGTCCCTGGGCCTGGCCGAGCACGGCGACCGGGCCGGGCACCGCCCCCAGGCTGGTCTGGATGCGCGCCGCGACGATCGCCCACAGGCCGAGAAAGAGCGCGAAGGCGATTGCCGGCACGCCCAGCGCCATGAATAGCCCACGCGCGTCCAAGGAGGGAAGCTTCTTCAGCAGGGTCGACATGATGGCCTCCTTCAGACCTTGTCCTTGGCCTTGAGGCCGATGCGGAACTTGTTGAGGTAGTCGTTCGGCTTGCGGCCGTCGTAGACGATGCCGTCGATGAAGCCGTCCTGCGGTCCCTTGAAGCCGTCGGTCTTGGGAAAGTCGGTGTCCCGGGCCCGGCCCTCGGCGATCAGCGCCTTGGCCGCGGCCATGTAGACGTCGGGTCGGTAGACCTTCTTCGCTGTTTCCAGATACCAGCTGTCGGGCTTGTGCTCACCGATCTGGCCCCAGCGCCGCATCTGCGTCAGATACCAGATCGCGTCGCTGTAGAACGGGTAGGTCGCATGGTTGCGGAAGAACACGTTGAAGTCCGGCGCCGGGAGCTTGTCACCCTTCTCGTACTCGAAGGTGCCGGTCATGCTGTTGGCGATCACCGCTTCGTCCGCACCCACATAGGCCGGTTTGGAGAGGATCTTCACCGCCTCGATGCGGTTCTTCATGCTGGCGTCCAGCCACATGCAGGCGCGGATCAGCGCCTTGACCACGGCGACGTGCGTGTTCGGGTACTTGTCCGCCCAGCCGCGCGTGACGCCGAACACCTTCTCCGGGTTGTTCTTCCAGACTTCGTAGTCGGTGACCACCGGCACGCCGATGCCCTTGAACACGGCCTGCTGGTTCCAGGGCTCGCCCACGCAGTAGCCGTTGATGGTGCCGGCTTCCATGGTGGCGGGCATCTGCGGCGGCGGGGTGACGGAGAGCAGCACGTCGGCCTTGTCGGTGCCGGTGATGTCGCCGGCGGTGTAGTAGCCGGGGTTGAGGCCACCGGCGGCCAGCCAGTAGCGCAGCTCGTAGTTGTGCGTGGAGACCGGGAAGACCATGCCCATCTTGAAGGGCTTGCCGTCGGCCTTCCACTTGTCGACCACCTTCTTCAAGGCATCGGCCTTGATCGGGTGCGCCGGGCGGTCGCCCTCCATGGGCAGGTAAGGCTTCATCTCCTTCCAGACCGCGTTGGAGACGGTGATCGCGTTGCCGTTGAGGTCCATGCTGAAGGCCGTGATCACGTCGGCCTTGGTGCCGAAGCCGATGCTCGCCCCCAACGGCTGGCCGGCCAGCATGTGGGCGCCGTCGAGCTGGCCATCAATGACGCGGTCGAGCAGCACCTTCCAGTTGGCCTGGGCCTCCAGCGTGACGACCAGGCCCTCGTCCTCGAAGTAACCCTTCTCGTAGGCGATGACCAGCGGTGCGCAATCGGTCAGTTTGATGAAACCGAACTTCAGCGTTTCCTTCTCGGGACGGGCCGCCTTCTGCGCATGGGCCAGGCCAGGCAGGCCCAGTGCGGTCGTGCCGGTCAGTGCCGCGCCCGCGGCAGCCTGGAGGATGGCGCGGCGCGAGCTGCCGGCGGGTTTGTGCACGGGGTCTTGCATGAGGGGCTCCTGTTGCGATGTGTCGTGGCGAAACCAAAAAGAAAACGGCGTCCATTCCGCCGCGACCCGGTGGGTGCGGGGAATGGACGCCGTTGTCCGTGTTGCTCAAGCCAGCGTTGGCTTGATCTGCAAGGCTATAAGCAGGATGCGTGCCAGATGGTTGTCAGTCTTGTTGATTTGGATGAAACTCTTTTAAATCAACGAGTTGCTTCCATGTCGAGAGCATGCGGAGGGGCTGCGCAAGGAGTCACCTCACGCCAGCGAGAGCACTCTTGTTGTGCAATGCACCATGAAAGATGCGTCACGGCAAGGCCGGTCTCAGAGGTAGTCCGCCATGGCGAGCACCGTGTTGGCCACGTCGATGAGACGTCGCCCCTGATTCATGGCGGTCTGGCGCAGCATCTTGTAGGCCTCGTCTTCGCTGAGCTTGCGTGTCGCCATGAGCAGCCCCTTGGCGCGCTCGATCACCTTGCGCTCGTTGAGTGTGGCGCGCGCGGTCTCGAGTTCGTCGCTCATGGCCTGCAGCCGGCGTGACTGCGCCTGCACCATGCCGAGGACCGAGCGTTCGAGGTGGGGACCCAGCAAGGCTGGCGGTTCATCACCGGGCGTGTCGGCAGGGTGGTGCAGCGTGGTCAGGATCTCCTGCTGGTTGCGCAGCTCGGCGCGCGCCTGTTCGATGCGCCGTTCGCACAGCTGGCGCAGATGGGCGGTCAGCAGGTCCTCGACGGCCTTCATGGCGTCGATGCGCTGCGTGCAGTGCGCGTACCAGGACTGGCTGGCGTTGGGGTCCAGCGTGCCACCCGGCCGGGCGCTCGCGCCGATGCGCCGCAGCCGCTCCAGTGCGACCAGCGCCTCCGTGGGTTGGTGATTGCTCCAGGCGGCCCGTACCGCGTCGTCGGAGAATTCGGTGAAGACCTGTAGGCAGCCTTCCTGGGCCTCGATCAGATGCTGCCATTGCTGCTGGTGCGGCGCGTCGATCTGGCCCGAGGCGAAGGCTGCCGCACCGAACGCGCGTTCCTGGCCCGCGTACTCCTTGCCCTGCATGAAATGGAACAGGGCGACCAGCGCCCTGGAGATGGCCGGATCGGTGGCGCTGTCGGCCGCCTCGAACACGACATTGAGCAGGCCGCCGATGAGACGCACGAAGGCCGCCGTGGCCTCCTCGGACGTCAGTTCCAGCCGGTCGATGCGCTCGCGCAGGGCCGGCAGGCCGTCCAGCGAGTACAGTACGAAGGCGATGCGGTTGAACAGCCGGGCGCCGTTGCGCACGCGGTTCGCATCGGTGTAGAGCGTATTCAGGCGTGCGCGCACTTCCGCCTGCACTGCGGCGCACTCGGCCAACTGCTGTTGCCGGTCGGCGCCGAAGCGCGCGCCGCGCGAGGCCAGAAACACGTTGGACATGCCGCGCTCGCGCTGCAGCGCGTGCACCAGGCGGCCGATCGCGCCCACCAGGTCGCTGGTGAGCGCGAGCTGCTCAAGTTCGCTGATCTCGCATTGGCGCGCGGCGACCAGAAAGCTCAGTGCGGAATCCATGGCGGGCAAGGGTTCGGTGTCGGCAGGCGAGCCGGTGTCGCGGTGCGTGGGTCAATAAGTCTTGTAGGGAAGGAACTTGCCCGACATCACGATGTTCACGCGGTCGCCGGCGGCGTTGGGCTCGCGCTGCAGGTCCATCTTGAAGTCGATGGCCGACATGATGCCATCGCCGAACTCCTCGTGTATGAGCTCCTTGAACGTGGTGCCGTAGACATTCACCAGCTCGTAGAAGCGGTAGATCAGCGGATCGGTGGGCACGGCGGTCGGCAGCGAGCCCTTGTAGGGGACGACCTGCAGCAGCGCCACCGCTTCGGCGGGCAGGCCGAACAGCTTGCCGATGATGTTCGCCTGCTTCTTGTCGAAGGTCATCTGCCCCAGGCAGCCGGCGGTGACCCACTCCTTGGACAGGCCGACCTTCTTGGCCACGTCGGACCACTTGATGCCTTTCTTGATCCGGGCGGCGATGATCATCTCGGTCACGTCATTGCGGTTCATGAAGCTCTCCTTTGCTGTTTGACGGGAATTTCCGGGCCAGGCCGCGGCGCACGCCAGGGCCTGTGGGGTGAGTCAAGCAGCATTCGTGCCATGCCGGCGGGCGCGTGGGCCCGGGCCAGCGCCATGCCGATTGCCGCTAGAATGAGCCCTGCTCCGGGGTGTTGTCCGTGCAGGCGGACAGCTGAGATGGTGGAACCGAACCCGTGAACTTGAATCGGATCATGCCGACGTAAGAAGAGCTGACAGACACTCCCCTGCGGGTCCTGCCACACCTTTCGGAGCATTGTGCTTGGCACTACAAGAAAGGCTGTCGTGGCTGAGGCTGCAATTCCATCGTCGCATACCGAAGATCCGCTGGTCGCTGACCTGCTGGACTTCATTGCGCGCCCGGCGTCGACCGAAGACGAGTTCAACGCCCAGGCGCTGCGTCTGTTTGCGCATCAGTTCCGGCACAACCTCGCCTTCCAGAAGTTCTGCCAGCAGCGCGGTCGCACGCCCCGCACCGTGAAGAGCTGGCGCGACATCCCCGCCGTGCCGATCAACGGTTTCAAGGATCTGACGCTGAGCTGCGTCCCCCCCGAGACGTGCGAGCGCGTCTTCATGACCAGCGGCACCACGCGCGGCGACGTCAAGGGCCGGCACTATCACCCGCACCTGCAGATCTACGACCTCTCGATGACGCTGAACTTCCGCCAGCGTTTCATGGCGGGGCAGGAGCGCATGCGCATGGGTATCCTGTTCCCGAACGAGCAGATCATGCCCAACTCCTCCCTCGCGCACTATCTGGCACTCGCGCTGCACCAATTTGGCACACCGGACAGCCGCTATTACCTGGGCGCGGACGGGCTGCAGGTCGATGAGCTCTGCGCGGCCCTGCAGCAGGTGCAGGCCGGCAGCGAGCCCTTTGCGCTGCTGGGCGCCAGCTACAGCTTTGTGCACCTGATGGACGCATTGCAGGCGCGCGGCCTGGGCTTCCGCCTTCCGGCCGGCAGCCGCTTGCTGGACACCGGTGGCTTCAAGGGCCAGTCGCGCGAGATGGACATGGAGGCGTTCTACGATGCCCTCTCCGCCACCTTTGGCGTGCCGCGCAGCGCCTGCATCAATATGTATGGCATGACGGAACTGAGTACCCAGTTCTACGACGCGGGCAACGCCGTGCTGCCGGCGGTCAAGTCCGGCCCGCACTGGATCCGCAGCCGCGTGCTGGACCCGCTCACCGGGCAGGAGATGCCCATGGGCGAGCGCGGCATCCTGGCCCATACGGACCCGGGCAATTTCAACTCCGTCACCACCATCCTCACGGAGGACGTGGGGGTGCAGGTGGACGATGGTTTCCTGCTGCTGGGACGGGCCCAGGGCGCGCAGGCCAAGGGCTGCTCGCTGGCGGTGGATGAATTCTTGAAAGCGGCGCGCGCATGAAGATCACCGCAGGCTATCTGCCGGGTCTGCGTGCTGAGGAGATCCAGTGGCACACCTTGGGTTTCGGCGAAGGCGCACAGCACGTCGACGTGGCCGTGCCCCAGCTCACGCCGGCGCAGCTGCTTGCACTGGCCGCGCATGTGCGCACGCACGGTGGTGCCCAGCTCAAGGCCATGCCGGTATCGCAGATCATCGCGGCCATCGATCGCGCCGTCGAACGCCTCCTCAACCCGGCCGATCCCTACCGCCTGGAGCTGGAACTGCTGCTGCCGCGCATCTCCGGCTTCGATGCCGAGATGGTGCGCCTGGGCCTGAACGCCTACCTCAAGACCTTCCGCGCGCCGCAGCTGCAGCGCTTCGTGGCGGAAGACTTTGCCAACCCCAAGCTGCTCGATGAATTCCAGCCCGTGCCCAAGGGCGGCATGGCGCGCGCCTTTGGGCCCGAGTTGCTGGTGCACGTCTGGGCCGGCAATGTGCCGGGCCTGCCGCTGTGGAGCCTGGTCTGCGGCCTGCTGGTCAAGGCACCGGCCGTGGGCAAGGTGGCCAGCGCCGAACCGCTGTTCGCCTCCCTGTTCGCGCGCCTGCTGGCCGAGGTGGAGCCGCGCCTGGCCGAGGCGCTGGCCATCGTCTGGTTCAAGGGTGGCGACACGGCCAGCGAGCGCGCGCTGTTTGGCGCCGCCGACGTGGTGCTGGCCTATGGCGGCAACGACACCTTGAGCGCGCTGCGCGCCCAGGTGCCGATCACCACGCGTTTCCTGCCGCACGGGCACAAGCTCAGCGTGGGACTGGTGTCGGCGGCGGCGCTGGATGCGCAGCGCCTGCAGGCGGTGGCGCGCGCCGCGGCGCTGGACGTGGTGCGCTATGAGCAGCAGGGTTGCTACTCGCCGCACACCTTCTACGTGGCGCGCGGTGGTCGTGTCACACCGCGTGAATTCGCGCAGGCCCTGGCGGGCGAGCTGGCTGCGCTGCAGCACAAGTTTGCCCGCCGGCCGCTGACTCTGGAAGAGGCCGCCAGCGTGGCGGCCTGGCGCCAGGGCCAGGAGCTGCAGGGCTACGCCAGCGCCTCGGTCGAATTGTTGGGCGACGCGGACACGAGCTGGGCCGTGGCCTATGCCGAAGAGGCCGGCCCGCTGCAACCTTGTGCGCTCAACCGCACGGTGCAGGTGCAGGCAGTTGAAAGGCTGCGCGATGCCGTGCCCCTGCTGGCGGTGCAGCGTGACTATCTGCAGACCGTGGGCATCGCCGCCGCGCCACAGGAACTGCATGCGCTGGCCGGTCCACTGGGCGAGGCTGGAGCCACGCGCCTGTGCGCCCTGGGCCAGATGACGGCGCCGGAGGCCGGCTGGCACCACGATGGCCGATATTCACTGCTGGACCTGGTGCGCATCGTCGAGCTGGAGGCTTCGGTCGAAGCGGCCGCCGAGCAGTACGCGCCGTACCGGGATTGACGATGAAGACCGCGCCTTTTCTCGACATGCAGCAGGTGAGCTACACCTTCCCCGGCTGGCCGCCGGTGGTGCAGCGCGTGGACTGGGACATTGCCGCTGGCGAGTTCCACTGCCTGGTGGGCCGCAGCGGCTGCGGCAAGACCACGCTGCTCAAGCTGGCCGCCGGCCTGCTGCGGCCCGACGAAGGGCAGGTGCGGCTGCAGGGCCAGCCGGTGACGGCGCCCGGCCCGGGCATGGGTTTCGTGTTCCAGCAGCCCACGCTGCTGGACTGGTTGACCGTGCGTGACAACGTGCTGCTGCCGCTGAGTCTGCAGCGCACGCCGGCGCCGGACGATGTGGCGCGCGCTGAACAGCTGCTGAATCAGCTGGGCCTGGGCGCGCACCTGGCACACTACCCGCGCCAGCTCTCGGGCGGCCAGCAAAGCCGCGTGGCCATTGCGCGCGCCTTGCTCCCGCAGCCGCCCATCCTGCTGATGGATGAGCCCTTCGCCGCGCTCGACGCCATCACGCGGGAAGAATTGCAGGACGAGCTGCAGCGCATCTGCCGCGCGCGCGGCACCTCGGTGTTCTTCGTCACGCACGACATCACCGAGGCGGTGTACCTGGCCGACCGCGTGGCGGTGATGAGCGCCGGCCATATCCGGCACGACGTGCGCGTCGAACTGCCGCGGCCCCGGACGCAGGAGGTGCGTTACAGCGCGCCCTTCAACACCATCTGTGCCGAATTGCGGCAGGCCATGGACGAAGAGGTGGCCGCGTGATGAAACATCCGCGTCTGTGGGCGGCCGTGCTGCTGGTGGTCCTGCTGCTGGCCTGGGAGTGGTCGGTGCAGGCCTTCCATTTCTCGGCCCTGGTGCTGCCGGCACCGACCGGGGTGGCCGCGGCACTCTGGCGCGCGCTGGTCACCGGCTACCTGTGGCCGCACCTGGCGCAGACCGTGCTCGAACTCGTGCTTGGCCTCACGCTCGGTGTGGGGCTGGGTTTTGCCGGCGGCGTGCTGCTGGGGGAATCGGCGGCGCTGCGCCGCGTGCTCATGCCTTATGTCGTGACCAGTCAGGTGGTGCCCAAGCTGGCCCTGGTGCCGCTCTTCATCGTGTGGTTCGGTTTTGGCACGGTGCCCACGGTCGTGATCACGGCGCTGATCTGTTTCTTCCCGCTGCTGGAGAACACGCTGACCGGCATCGCGCAGGTGGACGCCGCGCGGCTGGAACTGTTCCGCATGCTGGGCGCCACGCGCTGGCAGACGCTGTGGCGGCTCAAGGTGCCGGCGGGGCTGCCCGCCATCCTGGCTGGCCTGCGCGTGGCCGTGGTGCTGGCCCTGGTGGGTGCCGTGGTGGGCGAGTTCGTCGGCGCCAGCCAGGGGCTGGGCGCGCTCATCATCGCCGCGCAGGGCTCCATGGACACGCCCTTGATGTTCGCCGCCTTGCTGGTGATCACTATGCTCGGGCTGCTGCTCTACGAGCTCACGCTGCTGCTGGAGCGGCGTCTGCTCAAACCCTATTTCCAACCATCAAACTAAGTAAGAGGGAAAAGAAATGAAACGCAACACCTTGCGTGCACTGGCGGCACTCGCATTGGCCAGCCTGTGCACCTCGTACAGCTGGGCACAGACCAAACTGGACAAGGTCACCATCGCCGGCTGGGGTGGCCCGATCTCGGAGATCACCAACATCCTGGTCGAGCCCGACAAGGGCTTCTTCCGCGCCCGCGGCATCGATCTGGTCTACATGCCCGGCGCGGGCGGCGGCGACGCCGTGCGCAACCTGCTCAGCGGCCAGGCCGACGTGGCGTTCACGGACCCCGGCTCCTTCTACGGGGCGCTGGACAAGGGCGAGAAGCTGCGTGCCATCTACGACATCTATCCGCAGAACGTCTTCAACGTGGTCTCGCTCAAGAGCGCGAATATCACCAAGCCCGCCGACCTCAAGGGCAAGAAGATCGGTGTCTACAGCCTGTCCAGCGGCACGCTGACCAACCTGCAGCTGCTGCTGAACCAGGCCGGCCTGAGCACCAAGGACGTGACCGTCGTCGTCACCGGCCTGCTGAACTTCGCGCCGCTGATGCAGGGCCAGGTGGACGCCACCGCCGCCACCGACACCGGCCTGCTGGTGGCGCGCGCCAAGGGCGTGGGCGAGGTGAACGTGATGGAGGTGCGCAACTCGCTCAACCTCTCCAGCGACCTCTTCATCGTGCGCGAGGAGACCTTCCAGCAGAGGAAGGACCTGCTCAAGCGCTTCCTGGCCGCCTACCGTGACAGCGCGCAGTGGATGATGGATCACCCTGACGAGGCGGCCAAACTGGCCGTCAAGCGCGCCATCAACGGCCAGAACGAGGCGGTCAACCTGGCTGTGATCAAGCTGCGCAATGGCACCAGTGTCTCGCCGCTGACGCAACAGCAGGGCCTGGGAGCGCTCGACGTGGACATGCTGCAAAAGGGCGCCAAGGCCTGGAAGGAGATCGGCCTGATCGAGCATGATCTGGACATGAAGGCCGTGGTCAGCCAGGACCTGCTGCCGCGCAAGTGACATGAACTTCCAGGGCAAGGTCATCCTCGTCACCGGCGCCAGCCGCGGCATCGGCGCGGCGATCGCGCGCGCCTTTGCGGCCGAGGGCGGTTTCGTCGTCGTCAACTACCTGCGCAACGAGGCGCCGGCCGAGGCCGTGGTGGCCGAGTGCAAGGCGGCCGGCGGTGATGCCTGGGCGATCCGCGCCGACGTCAACGACCCGGCCCAGGTGCAGACGATGGTGGCCCAGGTGCAGGCCGAACTCGGCCGCATCGACGTGCTGGTCAACAATGCCTTTGCCCCCTACCGCTTCGACCCCGAGCAGCGCAAGCGCTTCTGGGAAACCGGCTGGTTGGACTACCAGACGCAGATCGACGGCGCCGTGCGGGCGAGCTACAACGTCATCCAAGCCGTGCTGCCGGGCATGCGCCAGCGTGCGCAGGGCTGCATCATCAATATGGCGAGCGACCTGGTGGAACGGCCGGTGGTGGCCTACCACGACTACAGCACCGCCAAGTCGGCCCTGGTGGGCTTCTCGCGCAACCTGGCGGCCGAGCTCGGGCCGCTGGGCATCCGCGTCAATTGCGTGGCACCCGGCCTGGTCTACCCGACCGACGCCAGCCGCGCGACGAAGGAAGACGTGAAGGAGGCCATCGTGGCGCAGACACCGCTGCGCCGCATCGCCCGGCCGGAAGACGTGGCCGGCCCGGTGCTCTTCCTGGCTTCGGACTGGAGCCGCTTCGTCACCGGGCAGGTGCTGCTGGTCGACGGCGGTCTCGTGATGAAGTAAGCGGTCGTTCGCGTAGACTCGAACGCTATGTCTGACACCGCGCCGCTGATCCTCGGCATCGAATCCTCCTGCGACGAGACCGGCGTGGCCTTGGTCGAGTCACGGGACGCAGGTGTGCCCAAGCTGCTGGCGCACGCGCTCTACAGCCAGATCGAGATGCACCGGGCCTACGGCGGCGTGGTGCCGGAACTCGCGAGCCGCGACCACATCCGTCGCGTGCTGCCGCTGACGAACCAGGTGATGGAAGAGGCCGGCAAGTCGTTGAAAGACGTCGACGTGGTGGCCTACACGCGCGGCCCCGGCCTGGCCGGCGCGCTGCTGGTGGGGGCTGGTGTGGCCTGCGCGCTCGGTGCTGCGCTGGGCAAGCCCGTGCTGGGCGTGCATCACCTGGAAGGCCATCTGCTTTCACCGTTCCTGAGCGCCGATCCGCCCGAGTTTCCCTTTGTGGCCCTGCTGGTCTCCGGCGGCCACACCCAGCTCATGCGCGTGGACGGCGTGGGGCGCTACGAGATCCTCGGTGAGACCATTGACGACGCCGCCGGCGAGGCCTTCGACAAGTC
>JAJZUZ010000240.1 GCA_021845965.1 Pseudomonadota bacterium
GGATGCGCCCCTGAGCACCGCCGGGCCGCCCCAAGGTGCGAAGGCCTCCAGCACAAGCGAAGCGCAGGGCATGCCTGCGCCCGGGGGCAGCGCAGCACACGAAGTGTCCCGCGTGGGGGCTCCACGAGTCGCCATGGTTGCCGGCGAGACCTCCGGCGACCTTCTCGCCGGCCTGCTGCTCGATGGCTTGCGGGCGCGCTGGCCCGGGGTGCAGGCCCTGGGCATCGGTGGCCCGCAGATGGCCCGCCGTGGTTTCGCTGCCTGGTGGCCCAGCGACAAGCTTGCCGTGCGCGGCTACATCGAGGTGCTGCGCCATTACCGCGAGATCGTCGGCATACGCGCGCAGCTGAAGGAGCGGCTGTTGCAGGACCGGCCAGACGTCTTCATCGGTGTCGACGCTCCGGACTTCAATCTGGATCTTGAGCGGGATCTCAAGGCCAGCGGCGTAAAGACCGCGCATTTCGTCTGTCCCTCCATCTGGGCCTGGCGGCCCGAGCGCGTGCACAAGATCAAGGCCAGCGTCGACCATGTGCTGTGCATCTTCCCCTTCGAGGTGGAATTGCTGGCGCAGCATGGCATCGCCGCGACCTATGTCGGTCATCCGCTGGCAAATGTCATTCCCAGGGTGCCGGACCGTGCCGCGGCGCGCGCCGCGCTGGGGCTGGACGCCCGGGACCAGGTGGTGGCCATCCTGCCGGGAAGCCGCGGATCGGAGATCAAGTACCTCGCGCGGCGGTTCTTCCTTGCGGCGGCGCTGATGCAGCGCCAGCGACCCGCGCTGAAGTTCGTGGTGCCGGCGATCCCGCGCCTGCGTGCGGCCGTCGACCACGCGGCGCGGGCAGCCGGGATGGCGGGCCGGCTACAGATCATCAATGGCCAGTCGCATGCGGTGCTGGCCGCCTGCGATGTGACCTTGATTGCCAGCGGCACTGCCACGCTGGAGGCCGCGCTGTTCAAGCGCCCGATGGTGATCGCCTACAACATGAACTGGCTGACCTATCAGCTCATGAGGCGCAAGCACCTGCAGCCCTGGATCGGCCTGCCCAATATCCTGTGCCGCGATTTCGTGGTGCCGGAGCTGGTCCAGCACGAGGCCACGCCGGAGCAGTTGGCCGAGGCCACGCTGGCGTGGCTGGATGCGCCCGAGCGCGTCGTCGCGCTCGAAAGGACCTTTACGGCGCTGCACACAGAGCTGCAGCGCGATACCCCCAGGCTGGCTGCCGATGCGATCGCGCAAGTTCTTGCAGGCTGAACAGGCCACCCTGATGTGGGACACCCCGGGACTGGTCGCCGGGGTGGACGAGGCCGGCCGCGGGCCGCTGGCCGGTCCGGTGGTAGCCGCGGCCGTGATCCTGGACGACCTGAACCCGATTCAGGGTTTGGCCGACTCCAAGAAGCTCACCGCCGCCCGCCGTGAAAAGCTCTACGACGAGATTCGTGCCAAGGCGCTGTGCTGCTCCATCGCCGAAGCCAGCGTGGAGGAGATCGACCAGCTCAACATCCTGCAGGCGACGATGCTGGCCATGCGCCGGGCTGTCGAGGGGCTGCGCCTGAAACCCGCCAAGGTGCTGGTCGACGGCAACCGCCTGCCGGTGCTGGACGTGCTGGCCGAGGCCATTGTCAAGGGCGACGCCAAGGTGCCGGCCATCTCCGCCGCCTCCATCCTGGCCAAGGTGCACCGCGACCGCTGGTGTGCCGAATTCGACCGCGAATTTCCGCAATATGGCTTTGCGGCCCACAAGGGCTACGGCACCGCCGAGCACGTGGCGGCGCTGCGCGCGCACGGCGCCTGTCCGCAGCACCGCAAGACTTTCGCGCCGGTGGCCGAGGTGCTGCGATGAGCATACAGCCGACCCTCATCACCTCGCGCGACAACCCGCTGCTCAAGGAGCTCAGGCGTCTGTCGCAGGAGGGCGGTGCCTACCGCAAGGCCGGCCGCTTCTGGGTCGAGGGTGACCATCTGGGCCGGGCGGCGCTGGCGCGCGGCCGGCGACCGGCGATCGCCGTGCTGGCGGAGTCGGCGTGGTCCGCTTACGGCGCCGAATTCGGTGCGGTGGCGGCCAAGACCGTGCTGCTGTCCGATGCGCTGTTCGACAGCATCACCAGCCTGGAGGCGCCGACGCGCCTGGGCTTTGTCTTCGATCTGCCCATGGAGCCCAGCGTGCAGCCCGGTTGGCCCTCCGTGATTCTTGATCGGGTGCAGGACGCCGGCAATGTCGGGTCCATCTTGCGCAGCGCCTCCGCCTTCGGCTTCAAGCAGGTGATTGCGCTCAAGGGCACGGCGGCGCTCTGGTCGCCCAAGGTGCTGCGGGCGGGGATGGGCGCGCACTTTGCGCTGCATCTGGCCGAGGGCCTGGAAGCGGGCGCGCTGGACGCCCTGTCCCTGCCCTTGCTGGTGACCAGTTCGCACGACGGGGAGTTCATCCACCGTGCACGCCTGCCCTGGCCCTGTGCCTGGGTGATGGGGCATGAGGGGCAGGGGGTCGGCCCGGCGCTGGCGGCGCGGGCGGCGGGGACAGTGCGCATTGCGCAACCGGGGGGCGAGGAGTCGCTCAACGTGGCGGCGGCGGCGGCCATCTGTCTGCATGCCAGTGCCGTGGCCGCCGAGGCGCATTAGCGCGGCCGATGGGCGGTTTCCGCTGGGTGCAGCGCGCCGGGCGCGCGCAGGGGACATAAGCACTCGGCTATAATCTCGGACTGTTCAGAAATCCAGCCGCCCCAGCGCATTTCACCCCGAACAATCCCTCTCAAAAGCAGCAGCCAGGACTCGTTTCTTGTGGATGCGTGGGCGCGCCCGTAACTCAACGGAGTACCCAGTGCTTTTGTCTCTCCAGGGAACCACCCCGCACGCCATCCTGGCGCTCGCAGACGGCACGGTCTTTCTCGGCAATTCCATCGGTGCCACCGGCACCACCGTCGGCGAAGTGGTGTTCAACACCGCCATCACCGGCTACCAGGAAATCCTCACTGATCCGAGCTACTGCCGGCAGATCGTGACCCTCACGTATCCGCACATCGGCAACTACGGCATCAACCCCGAGGACATCGAAGCCGACAAGGTCCACGCCGCCGGTCTCATCATCAAGGACCTGCCCCTGCTGGCGTCCAACTTCCGCAGCAC
>JAJZUZ010000033.1 GCA_021845965.1 Pseudomonadota bacterium
CTACGCGGTGGCGCTGGCCGCCAGCATGAAGTACATCTTCGAGGGCAAGCCCGGGGAAACGTATTTCTCCACCAGCGACATCGGCTGGGTGGTGGGCCACAGCTACATCATCTACGGGCCGCTGATCGCCGGCATGGCGACCATCATGTACGAGGGCCTGCCCATCCGCCCGGATGCCGGCATCTGGTGGAGCCTGGTGGAGAAGTACCAGGTGACGCGCATGTTCTCCGCGCCCACCGCGGTGCGCGTGCTCAAAAAACAGGACCCGGCTTTCCTGACGAAATACAACCTCTCCAGCCTCAAGGCCCTGTACCTGGCGGGCGAGCCGCTGGACGAGCCCACGGCCCAGTGGATCAGCGAGGGCCTGGGTGTGCCCATCATCGACAACTACTGGCAGACCGAGACCGGCTGGCCCATCCTGACCATCGCCAACGGCGTGGAGCGGGCACCCAGCAAATTCGGCAGCCCGGGTGTGCCCATGTACGGCTACGACGTCAAGCTGATCGACGAGAGCACCGGTGAGGAGCTCAAGGGCGCCAACCAGAAAGGCGTGGTGGCCATCGAGGGCCCGCTGCCGCCCGGCTGCATGCAGACCGTGT
This sequence comes from Pseudomonadota bacterium, assembly GCA_021845965.1. Taxonomy (GTDB): domain Bacteria; phylum Pseudomonadota; class Gammaproteobacteria; order Burkholderiales; family Burkholderiaceae_C; genus Hylemonella. Next base: position 600 of record JAJZUZ010000033.1, read on the forward strand.
GGCGTGACGACGCGCGTTTCGTCAACACCTACTGGAAGAGCATTCCCGGCAAGATGGTCTACAGCACCTTCGACTGGGGCATTCGCGACCAGGACGGCTATTTCTTCATCCTCGGCCGCACCGACGACGTGATCAACGTCGCCGGCCACCGCCTGGGCACGCGCGAGATCGAGGAGTGCATTGCCAGCCACCCCAATGTGGCCGAGGTGGCGGTGGTGGGTGTGGCCGACCAGCTCAAGGGGCAGGTGGCCATGGCCTTTGCCGTGCCCAAGGACGCCAGCGGCCTGAGCGATGCTCATGCCCGCCTCAAGCTGGAAGGCGAGGTGATGAAGGTGGTGGACAGCCAGCTGGGCGCGGTGGCGCGGCCCTCGCGCGTGTTCTTCGTCAACCTGCTGCCCAAGACGCGCAGCGGCAAGCTGCTGCGCCGGGCGCTGCAGGCGGTGGCCGAGGGGCGCGACCCGGGCGACCTGACCACGCTGGACGACCCGACCGCCTTGCAGCAGGTGCGCGACCTGGTGGCCGGAAAAGCATAAGGACCGGCGCAACAAAGCATAAGTTTCTTTGCGCCGCCGGTCATTCGGTGGCACAATCGCTCTCGTACTGAGGGACGGCTGTCAGCCGTCCCTGGGCCCTTCCCAGCCACAGTCGCATCCGCCAACCGGTCCAGCCGTGTCGCGGAAGGTTCGTTTAACCAGCTTGAAGTTTCCTGCAGGGAAACGGAGGTCAGCGCAAATGAGTGAATCCGCATCTCAGGGTTCCAAGGCCGCGTCGTCTGTCTACCAGACGTACCGCGACAACACCTATCTGTTCGGGGGCAATGCTCCGTACGTCGAGGAGATGTACGAGAACTACCTGGCCAACCCCGGCAGCGTTCCCGACAACTGGCGCGACTACTTCGACGCGCTGCAGCACGTGCCGGCCGTGGACGGCAGCAACGCCAAGGACATCCCGCACCTGCCGGTGATCAATGCCTTTGCCGAGCGTGCCAAGCAGGGCGTGACCCAGGTCGTCATGGCGACCGGCGCCGACTCCGAGATGGGCCGCAAGCGCACGGCCACCCAGCAGCTCATTGCCGCCTACCGCAACGTCGGCCAGCGCTGGGCCGACCTGGATCCGCTCAAGCGCACCGAGCGCCCCAACATTCCCGAGCTGGAGCCGTCCTTCTACGGCTTCACCGACGCCGACCTGGAAACGGTGTTCAACACCAGCAACACCTTCTTCCCCGGCGAGACCATGTCGCTGCGCGAGCTGTTCAATGCGCTGCGCGAGACCTACTGCGGCACCATCGGCGCCGAGTACATGTACATCACCGACCAGGCGCAGAAGCGCTGGTGGCAGCAGAAGCTGGAGAGCATCCGCAGCAAGCCCAATTTCTCGGCCGAGCGCAAGAAGCAGATCCTGGACCGGCTGACCGCGGCCGAGGGCCTGGAGCGCTACCTGCATACCAAGTACGTGGGCCAGAAGCGCTTCTCGCTCGAAGGGGGCGAGAGTTTCATCGCCGCCATGGACGAGCTGATCCAGCAGGCCGGCAGCAAGGGCGTGCAGGAGATCGTGATCGGCATGGCCCACCGCGGCCGCCTCAACGTGCTGGTCAACACCCTGGGCAAGATGCCCAAGGACCTGTTTGCCGAGTTCGACCACACGGCGCCGGAAGACCTGCCCGCCGGTGACGTGAAGTACCACCAGGGCTTCAGCTCCGACATCGCCACCCCCGGCGGCCCGGTGCACCTGTCGCTGGCCTTCAATCCCTCGCACCTGGAGATCGTGAACCCGGTGGTGGAGGGCTCGGTGCGCGCCCGCATGGACCGCCGCGGTGATGCGCGCGGCAGCCAGGTGCTGCCGGTGCTGGTGCATGGCGACGCCGCCTTCGCCGGCCAGGGCGTGAACCAGGAAACCCTGGCCCTGTCCGAGACCCGCGGCTATACCACGGGCGGCACGGTGCACATCATCATCAACAACCAGATCGGCTTCACCACCTCCGATCCGCGCGATCTGCGTTCCACGCTGTACTGCACGGACATCGTCAAGGGCGTGGAAGCGCCGGTGCTGCACGTCAACGGCGACGACCCGGAGGCCGTGGTGCTGGCCACCCAGCTGGCGCTGGAGTTCCGCATGGAGTTCCGCAAGGACGTGGTGGTGGACATCATCTGCTTCCGCAAGCTGGGCCACAACGAGCAGGACACCCCCAGCCTGACGCAGCCGCTGATGTACAAGAAGATCGCCGCCCACCCCGGCACGCGCAAGCTGTACGGCGACAAGCTGGCCACGCAGGGCGTGCTGCCGCCCGACGGCCCGGACGAGATGGTCAAGACCTACCGCGCCGCCATGGATGCGGGCAAGCACACGGTGGACCCGGTGCTGACCAACTTCAAGAGCAAGTTCGCGGTCGACTGGTCGCCCTTCCTGAGCAGCAAGTGGACCGACAACGGCGAGACCGCCATTCCGCTGACCGAGTGGAAGCGCCTGGCCGAGAAGATCACCACGCTGCCCGCCACCGTGACCCCGCACCAGCTGGTGAAGAAGGTCTATGACGACCGCGCCGCCATGGGCCGCGGCGAGATTCCGGTGGACTGGGGCATGGGCGAGCACATGGCCTTTGCCTCGCTGGTGGCCAGCGGCTACGCCGTGCGCCTGTCGGGCGAGGACTCCGGCCGCGGCACCTTCACGCACCGCCACGCCGTGATCCACGACCAGAACCGCGAGAAGTGGGACGTGGGCAGCTATGTGCCGCTGCAGAACGTGGCCGAGAACCAGGCCCCGTTCACGGTGATCGACTCCATCCTGTCGGAAGAGGCGGTGCTGGCCTTCGAATACGGCTACGCCTCCAATGACCCCAACACGCTGGTGATCTGGGAAGCCCAGTTCGGCGATTTCGCCAACGGCGCCCAGGTGGTGATCGACCAGTTCATCGCCTCCGGTGAGGTGAAGTGGGGCCGCGTCAACGGCATCACCCTGATGCTGCCGCACGGCTACGAGGGCCAGGGCCCGGAGCACAGCTCGGCGCGCGTCGAGCGCTTCATGCAGCTGGCGGCCGAGACCAATATGCAGATCGTGCAGCCGACCACGGCCAGCCAGATCTTCCACGTGCTGCGTCGCCAGATGATCCGCAACCTGCGCAAGCCGCTGATCATCTTCACGCCGAAGTCCCTGCTGCGCAACAAGGACGCCACCTCGCCGGTGTCCGAGTTCACCCGCGGCAGCTTCCATACCGTGCTGGGCGAGCAGAAGGAGCTCAAGGCCGACAAGGTCAAGCGCGTGATCTGCTGCTCGGGCAAGGTCTACTACGACCTGGTGAAGAAACGCGAGGAGAAGGGCGCCGACGACGTGGCCATCCTGCGTGTCGAACAGCTCTACCCCTTCCCGCACAAGGCCTTCGCCGCCGAGTTGAAGAAGTATCCCAACGCGACGGACATCGTCTGGTGCCAGGACGAGCCGCAGAATCAGGGTGCCTGGTTCTTCATCCAGCACAACATCCACGAGAACATGCTTGACGGCCAGAAGCTGGGTTACGCGGGTCGTGCCGCCTCGGCCTCGCCGGCCGTGGGCTACGCCCACCTGCACCAGGACCAGCAGAAGGCCCTGGTGGAGGCCGCCTTCGCCAAGCTCAAGGGCTTCGTGCTGACCAAGTAAGGACCGATCGTCTATTCAAGCAGGGCGGGGCACGGCTGATCAGCCGCCCCGCAGAACTCAAGAAACACGGAAAGAATTCACATGGCTATCGTAGAAGTCAAGGTTCCGCAGCTGTCCGAGTCGGTGGCAGAAGCCACCATGCTGCAGTGGAAGAAGAAGGTGGGCGAGGCCGTCGCCGCCGACGAGATCCTGATCGATATCGAGACCGACAAGGTCGTGCTGGAAGTGCCGGCGCCGGCCGCCGGCGTGCTGGCCGAGATCCTGGTCGGAGACGGCGGTACCGTGGTGGCCGGCCAGCTGATTGCCAAGGTGGACATCGAGGGCAAGGCGGGCGCCGCCGCCCCGGCTGCTGCCGCCGCCGCGCCGACGGCAGCACCCGCGGCGGCTCCGGCGGCCGCGGCTGCAGTCTCCGCGTCCAAGGCCGGCGTGGCCATGCCCGCCGCCGCCAAACTGATGGCCGACAACAACCTGGCCGCCGGCTCCGTGCCGGGCACCGGCAAGGATGGTCGCGTGACCAAGGGTGATGTGCTGGCGGCCGTGGCCGGTGGTGCTGCCGCCGCGGCGCCGGCCGCCATCCCGACCGGTGTGCCGACCAAGGCCCTGCCGCAGGTTGCCGCGCCGAGCGGCTCTCTGCACCTGGGCGACCGCCCCGAGCAGCGCGTGCCCATGACCCGTCTGCGTGCCCGCGTGGCCGAGCGTCTGCTGCAGTCGCAAGCCACCAACGCCATCCTGACCACCTTCAACGAGGTGAACATGGCGCCGGTGATGGAGATGCGCAAGAAGTTCCAGGAGAAGTTCGAGAAGGAGCATGGTGTCAAGCTGGGCTTCATGAGCTTCTTCGTCAAGGCCGCCGTGGCCGCCCTGAAGAAGTACCCGGTGCTCAACGCCTCGGTGGACGGCAATGACATCGTCTACCACGGCTACTTCGACATCGGTATCGCCGTCGGTTCGCCGCGCGGCCTGGTGGTGCCCATCATCCGCAATGCCGACCAGATGAGCTTTGCCGACATCGAGAAGAAGATCGCCGAATTCGGCCAGAAGGCCAAGGACGGCAAGCTGGGCATCGAGGAGATGACCGGCGGCACCTTCTCCATCTCCAACGGCGGTGTGTTCGGCTCCATGCTGTCCACCCCCATCATCAACCCGCCGCAATCGGCCATCCTGGGTGTGCACGCCACCAAGGACCGCGCCGTGGTGGAGAACGGCCAGATCGTGATCCGTCCGATCAACTACCTGGCCATGAGCTACGACCACCGCATCATCGACGGCCGCGAAGCCGTGCTGGGCCTGGTGGCGATGAAGGAAGCGCTGGAAGATCCGGCGCGCCTGCTGTTCGACATCTGACCGACGCGCACCGGTGACCGCCATGTCGCTCGCTGACGAACTCCGCAAGCTTGAGGAGCTGCGCCAGCGCGGCGCCTTGAGCGAGGCGGAATTCGAGCGTGCCAAGGCGCGCCTGCTCGAACTGCCGCCTTCACCGCCGCCGGGACTCGCAGCGGTCAACCGGCTGCGCCGCAGCCGCAGCGACCGCTGGTTCGGCGGCGTGTGCGGCGGCCTGGCGCGGGTCACCGGGCTGGAGAGCTGGGTCTGGCGCCTGATCTTCGCGGTGCTGGCCTGCTTCGGCGGGGCCGGTCTCCTGGTCTACGTCCTGCTCTGGATTTTCGTGCCGCGCGAGTGAGCGCGGCTTCAACTCAAGAACATCATGTCCAAACAATTCGACGTTATCGTTATCGGCGGTGGCCCTGGTGGCTACATCGCTGCCATCCGCGCGGCCCAGCTGGGCATGAACGTGGCCTGCATCGACGCCTGGAAGAACGACAAGGGCGGTCCCGCGCCCGGCGGCACCTGCACCAATGTGGGCTGCATCCCCTCCAAGGCGCTGCTGCAGTCGTCCGAGCATTTCGAGCACGCCAACAAGCATTTCGGCGAGCACGGCATCTCCGTCTCCGACGTGAAGATGGACGTGGCGAAGATGATCGCCCGCAAGGACGCCGTGGTGAAGCAGAACAACGACGGCATCCTCTACCTGTTCAAGAAGAACAAGGTCAGCTTCTTCCACGGTCTGGGTTCCTTCGTGAAGGCGGTGGATGGCGGCTACGAGATCAAGGTCGCGGGTGCGGCTGAAGAGACGCTGGTGGGCAAGCAGGTCATCGTGGCCACCGGCTCCAATGCCCGCGCGCTGCCGGGCGTGCCGTTCGACGAGCAGAACATCCTGTCCAACGACGGTGCGCTGCGTATCGGCGCGGTGCCGAAGAAGCTGGGCCTGATCGGCTCCGGCGTGATCGGCCTGGAGATGGGCTCGGTCTGGCGCCGCCTGGGCGCCGAGGTCACCATCCTCGAAGGCCTGCCGACCTTCCTGGGTGCGGTGGACGAACAGATCGCGAAGGAGGCCAGGAAGGCCTTCGACAAGCAAGGCCTGAAGGTCGAGCTGGGCGTCAAGGTGGGCGAGATCAAGTCCTCCAAGAAGGGCGTCAGCGTGGCTTACACCAACGCCAAGGGCGAGGCCCAGACGCTGGAGGTGGACAAGCTCATCGTTTCCATCGGCCGTGTGCCCAACACCAACGGCCTGAACGCCGAGGCGGTGGGCCTGAAGCTCGACGAGCGTGGCGCCGTCGTGGTCGACGCCGACTGCAGGACCAACCTGCCGGGCGTGTGGGCTGTGGGCGACGTCGTGCGCGGCCCCATGCTGGCGCACAAGGCGGAAGAAGAAGGCGTGGCGGTGGCCGAGCGCATGGCCGGCCAGCACGGCCACGTGAACTTCAACACTATCCCCTGGGTCATCTACACCAGCCCGGAGATCGCCTGGGTCGGCCGCACCGAGCAGCAGCTCAAGGCCGACGGTGTGGCCTACAAGGCCGGCACCTTCCCCTTCCTGGCCAACGGTCGCGCGCGTGCGCTGGGCGACACCACCGGCATGGTGAAGTTCCTGGCCGATGCCAAGACCGACGAGATCCTGGGCGTTCACATCGTGGGCCCGATGGCCAGTGAGCTGATCTCGGAGGCCGTGGTGGCCATGGAGTTCAAGGCCAGTGCCGAGGACATCGCGCGCATCTGCCATGCCCACCCGTCCCTGAGCGAAGCGACCAAGGAAGCGGCGCTGGCGGTGGACAAGCGCACGCTGAACTTCTAAGCGCACGGGTCCAGACGCTTGGCATCGGTACTCACCGCCTACGAAGCGGAGCTGAAGGCGCGGGGTTACAGCAGTGACCCTGCGCAGCTGCGCGCCGTTGCCGCGCTGGAGCGCTGTGCCACCGAGTGGGCCGAGTACAAGGTCAAGCGTTCCAACGCGATCAAGAAGCTGATCAACCACCCGGACATTCCGAAGGGGGTCTACCTGTACGGCGGGGTGGGGCGCGGCAAGAGCTTCCTGATGGACTGCTTCTTCCAGGCCGTGCCGCTGGTACGCAAGACGCGCCTGCACTTTCACGAATTCATGCGCGAGGTGCATCGTGAGCTGGCCGAGCTGCAGGGCACGGTCAACCCGCTCGATGCCCTGGCCGTGCGCATTGCCGACAAGTACAAGCTGATCTGCTTTGACGAGTTCCATGTCGCGGACATCACCGACGCCATGATCCTGCACCGCCTGCTGGCGGCGCTGGACAAGAACGGCGTGGGGCTGGTGGCGACCTCCAACTTCAAGCCGGAGGAGCTCTACCCCAACGGCCTGCACCGCGAGCGCATCCTGCCGGCCATCGCCCTGCTGAACCAGACCATGGACATCGTCAACGTGGACAACGGCACCGATTACCGGCGCCGCACCATGGAGCAGGTGCAGATGTACCACACACCGCTGGGCGCGGCGGCGGACGCGGCCATGACCGAGGCCTTCAACCAGCTGGCCGAGACGCACGACGAGGATCCGGTGCTGCACATCGAGGCGCGCGAGATCCGCGCCCGCCGCAAGGCCGGCGGCGTGGTCTGGTTCGACTTCAAGGCGCTGTGCGGCGGCCCGCGCTCGCAGAACGACTACCTGGAAATCGCCACCCAGTTCCACACCGTCTTCCTGAGCGACGTGCCGCACATGCCGGTGCGCATGGCTTCGGAAGCGCGGCGCTTCACCTGGCTGGTGGACGTGCTGTACGACCGGCGCGTCAAGCTGATCATGTCGGCCGCGGTGGCGCCGGAACAGCTGTACACGGAAGGCCCCCTGGTGCACGAATTTCCGCGTACAGTGTCGCGTCTGAACGAGATGCAGTCCCGCGAGTTCCTGGAGCAGGAGCGCCGCGTGGTCGATACCCGATTGACATGAACAAGCTATACCCCTGGCTGGGGTGCCTGGCGCTGCTGGCGTCGGCGCAGGCCCAGCAGTCGACCGCCTACAGCCCGGAGGTCGATGCGCGCGAGCGCGCCCGTATCGCCGCCGAGCGGCAGCAGGCAGTCCAGCGCTACGGGCAGGAGGAGGCGGATTGCTACCAGCGCTTCGCCGTCAATGACTGCCTGCGCGCGGTGCGCAAGCGCCGGCGCGTGAGCCTGGACGAGCTGCGCCGGCAGGAGATCATCCTCAACGACGAGCGCCGGGCCGCGGCGGCCGCGGCGGCGCAGCAGCGTGCGGACGAGCGGGCGGCGGAGCGCGCTAGTCCGCAGGCGGCCGAGCAGCAGGAAGCGGCGCAGAAGGACTACGAGGCGCGCCAGCAGCGCGCGCGTGACAAGCAGGCCCGGGAGCAGGGCCGGCCAACCGGGCCGGCGCCCGCGGCGTCCGCGCCCCGCAGTGCACCGGCATCCGCCGAGAGCGCCACCGAGGCGGCCCGCCGGCAGGAATTGCAGCGCGAATACGAGCAGAAGCAGCGTGACGCCCAGCAACGGCGCGAGCAGCACGAGCGCGAACGCGCCCAGCAGGGACCTTCCAGCGCCAAGCCGCTGCCGGTGCCGCCCTGAAGCGGCGCGGCGGCGAGCGCGCTAGTGCTTGCCCAGCGGCTCGAGCTTCACGACAACCAGCGAGAGGTTGTCGCCCCCGCCGGCGGCGCGCTCGCGCGCCTTCTCGATCAGGAACTCGGACGCCTCGCGCGCCGACAGGCTGGACAGCACCGAGCCCAGTTCGTCGTTGTTGAAGTAGTGCCAGACGCCGTCGCTGCAGGCCATCAGCGTGTCACCCGGCTTGAGCTGGGGAATGAAGTGCGCCTCCTGGGGCGGGTCGTTGTCGGTGCCCAGGCAACCCATCAGGATGTTGGATTGCGGGTGCACGGACGCTTCTTCCTCGGTCAGTTCACCGCGGTTGACCAGGGTCTGGACGTAGGAGTGGTCCAGGGTGCGCTTGACCAGCCGGTTGGCGTGGAAGTGGTAGATGCGTGAATCACCGGCATGGATCCAGTGGCAGTCGCCGGCCGGATTGATCAGGAAGGCGGCAAGGGTGCTGTGCGGCTCCTGTTCAGCGGAAATGGCGGTGAGCTTGATGACGATGTGCGCTTCCTGCACCAGCTGCGCCAGCATGGCGCCGGCGTCGTCGGTCTCCGGGGCGTAGCGGTCGAACAGCTGCCGGGCCGTCAGCATCACCTGGTCGGACGCCTTGCGGCCGCCGCTGCGCCCGCCCATGCCGTCAGCCACCACGGCCAGGACGCAGCCGTTGACGCGCGGATGGTTGAGCAGCACCACCTGGTCCTGCTGGTATTCGCGGTCGCCCTTGTGGATGCCGGTCGCGGCGGAGAGTCGATAGCCTTTGCTCATGGTTCTTGGATTGCCGTGTCCCTTGGGTTCGGACCGAGGGCCGGGCCGATAGTCGTTATTATCAGGCGATCGCCCGCTCCCGGGCGCACAAGTATTGCCGCTTTATACCGATTTCACACTTGGTTGGACTTTTTGGACTCGAACCTGCACTCCCCGCAGCGTCGCCTGATCGAGCTGCGCATCGAGCATGCCGACCTCGACGTGTTGATCGACCGCATCAGCCAGGCCAGTGAGATCGACGAGCTGCTGATGCGCCGCCTCAAGAAGCGCCGCCTGGGCCTGCGCGACGAAATCGCCCGCCTCGAACGCGAACTCACACCCGATGAACCTGCATGATGCGGTGCGCGCGGCCTTCGCGCCCGCGGGCGTGCTGGCGCACACCGTCGACGAATTCCACCCCCGCGATGCCCAGACCGAGATGGCGCTCGCCGTGGCCGACACCATTGCCGCGCGCGGCGTGCTGGTCGCCGAGGCGGGCACCGGCGTGGGCAAGACCTACGCCTACCTGGTGCCCGCGCTGCTCAGCGGCGAGCGTGTGCTGCTGTCCACCGCCACCAAGACGCTGCAGGACCAGCTGTATGGACGCGACCTGCCGCGGCTGATCGAATCGCTGGGCCTGCCCTTGCGCACGGCGCTGCTCAAGGGCCGCGCCAGCTACCTGTGCCTGCATCGCATGGAGCTGGCGCGCCAGGATGGGGCTGCGACGTCGCCCTTCGTGGCGCACGCGCTGGCGCGGGTGGAGCGCTGGGCGCAGCAGACGCGCCGCGGCGACCTGGCCGAACTGCCGGGGCTGGACGAGCGCTCCCCCGTGATCCCGCTGGTGACCTCCACGCGCGACAACTGCCTGGGCAGCAACTGCCCGCGTTTTCGCGACTGCCATGTGAACCTGGCGCGACGCGAGGCGCTGGCGGCCGATGTGGTGGTCATCAACCATCACCTCTTTTTCGCCGATCTGGCGGTGCGCGAATCCGGCATGGCCGAGCTGCTGCCCAGCGTGCGCACGGTGATCTTCGACGAGGCGCACCAGCTCAACGAGACGGGCGTGCAGTTCCTGGGACGCCAGCTGTCCACGGCGCAAGTGCTGGACTTCTGCCGCGACCTGCTGGCCTGCGGCCTGCAACAGGCCCGCGGCCTGGCCGACTGGAACCAGCTGACCGGCGCGGTGGAGCGATCCGCGCGTGACCTGCGCCTGTGCGTGGGCAAGGCGCCGGCCGGCGGTTTGCGGCTCAGCTGGAACGACGTGGCGCCCGAGCGCGTGGACGGGGCCATGTGGGCGGCGGCCCTGGGCCGTCTGCGCCAGGCCGGCGAGGAGGCGCGGCAGGCGCTGGACCACGTGGACGAACTGGGCCCTGATTTCCTGCGTCTGGCCGAGCGCGCGCGGGCCCTGGTGGCGCAGGCGGACTTCTTCCTGGCCGCGCGCGCGCCCGATGCCGTGCGCTGGGTGGAGGTTGGCCAGCAACTGCGCCTGGTGGAGTCGCCACTGGACATCGCCGAGGCGGTGCAGTCGCGCCTGCTGGCGCCACGCGAGGGAGAGGGCGGGGGCCGCGCCTGGGTCTTCACCTCCGCCACCCTCGGCGACGACGAGCGCATGACCTGGTTCACCGAGCCCTGCGGCCTGCAGGATGCGCGGGTGCTGCGCGTGGACAGCCCCTTCGACTATGCGCGGCAGGCGGCCGTCTATGTGCCGCGACCCTTTCCCAAGCCGGCCGAGCCGCAGCATACCGAGGAGGTGGCCGCCCTGGTGGCGCGCCTGGCGCCGCTGCTGGGAGGGCGCACTCTGGTGCTGACCACGACCTTGCGCGCGCTGCGCACGCTGGCCGAGCGGCTGCCGCAGCTGCTGCCGTCCGACAGCGGGCTGCAGGTGCTGAGCCAGGGCCAGAGTCCCAAACGCGAGCTGCTGGAGCGCTTTCGCTGGGGCGCCGAGCCGGGCCAGCCCGGTTGCGTGCTGGTGGCCTCGGCCTCGTTCTGGGAAGGTGTGGACATCCCGGGCGAGGCGCTGCAGCTGGTGGTCATCGACAAGCTGCCCTTTCCGCCCCCCAATGACCCGCTGGTGCAGGCGCGCAGCAAACGGCTGGAGGAGGCGGGGCGCAGCGCCTTCAACGACTACTATGTGCCGGAGGCGGCCGTGGCGCTGAAGCAGGGGGCCGGCCGCCTGATCCGGCGCGAGTCCGATCAGGGGGTGCTGGTGATCTGCGACACGCGGCTGCTCAGCATGGGCTACGGGCGCCGCCTGCTGGCCGCCCTGCCGCCGATGCGCCGACTGGCGTCGGAGCCCGAGGTTCAGGACACCTTGCGCGGCTTCACCACAGCTGCCACCACGATTTCTGGTTGACCGCGGCGTTGCTGCTCAGGTACCGGCTTTGCGGGTAGTTGCTCTCCAGCACGCGGCGCGCGTCGTCGCGCAGCTGGGTCATCTGCAGGGCGTCATAGCATTGCACCAGCAGGTACAACGCCTCCTCCAGGGCAGGGGCATCGCGGTAGTCGGCGATGGCCTGCTGGGCGCGGTTGATGGCTGCCAGGTAGGCGCCGCGGCTGTAGTAGTAGCGGGCGACGTGGACTTCGTACCTGGCCAGGGAATTGACGATGTAGGTCATGCGCGCACGCGCATCGGGCGTGTAGCGCGAGTCGGGGAAGCGTGTGACCAGCTCCTTGAAGGCGGCAAACGATTCCTTGGCCGCCTGCTGGTCGCGCTCCGACAGGTCCTGCCCGACCCAGGAACTGAACAGACCGGCGTTCTCGTTGAAATTCACCAGGCCCTTGAGATAAAGCGCGTAATCGATGGCCGGGCTGGCCGGATGCAGGCGCATGAAGCGGTCCAGCGTGGCGACGGCCTGGGCTGGCTCTTCCGCCTTGTAATGCGCATAGGCCTTGTCCAGCTGGGCCTGCTGCGCCAGCGGCGTGCCGGCGGCGCGGCCTTCGAGTTTTTCGAACAGCGTGACGGCCTTGGCGTACTGGACGTTGTCCATCTCCTCCCTGGCCTGCGCGTAGATCTCCTCCGGCGTCATCTTGGCCGTGGGATCGGGCTGTTTGCTGGCGCAGCCGGAGAGCATTGCCGCAGCGGCTAGGAGGAAGGCGGAGACAACCGATAATTTGGCGCTGGGCATCAGAGACGATCGCGTTGAAACATCAAGAACCCATTATATCGGCCGCCCCTGTTATCGAGGACTTCGATGACACGACGGAGGAGACCTCTGCCGTCGAGCTGCGGTCCTGGATCATTGCCGAGGCCCAGCACGGCCTGCGGCTCGATCGCGCCCTGAGCGAGCTGGTGCCGGAGTTCTCGCGCAGCTACCTGCAGCAGCTCATCGAAGCCGGCGCGGTCACCCGCGATGGCCAGCCTTTGCGCAAGCCGGCCCACAAGGTACGCGCCGGCGAGCGCGGCCAGATCGAGCTGCGCCCTACGCCGCAGAGCCAGGCTTTTGTACCCGAGGCCATGGCGCTGGATGTGGTGTACGAGGACGAGCATCTGCTGGTGCTCAACAAGCCGGCCGGGCTGGTGGTGCACCCCGCGCCCGGCAACTGGCGCGGCACCCTGCTCAACGGCCTGCTGGCGCACGACACCAAGGCCGGGCAACTGCCGCGCGCGGGCATCGTGCATCGCCTGGACAAGGACACCAGCGGCCTGATGGTGGTGGCGCGCACGCGCGCCGCCATGGACGCGCTGGTGCGCATGATCGCGGCGCGCGAGGTCAGCCGCCAGTACCTGGCGCTGGCGCACGGGCCCTGGAGCGGGCCGGCGGTGCGCGAGGTGGAGGGCGCCATCGGGCGCGACCCGCGCAACCGACTGCGCATGACGGTGGTCGACCTGCAGCGCCAGCCCGGCAAGCCGGCCCGGACCACCTTTGAAGTGTTGCACAGCGCTGAGTCGGGCTGCTGGTTGCGCTGCACGCTGCACACGGGCCGCACCCACCAGATCCGGGTGCACGCGGCTGCCATCGGCCACCCGCTGCTGGCCGACACGCTGTATGGCGGCACGCCGGCGGCCGGCATGCAGCGCCAGGCCCTGCACGCCTGGCGCCTGGCCTTCACCCACCCGGTGACCGGGCGCGCACTGGTCTTCACGGCACCGCCGCCGGCCGATTTCGTGCAGGCCTTGCAGGCCTGGGGGCTGGGCTACAATGGCCCGCAGGACGTTCTGTGAAGAACCTGCCCCGGCCCCGGTCAAGCACGGGTGCCCCCGGCCAGGGATCGTGATGATCCACCGGCCACCCCCGCACTGAACCCTCCTCATCCTGCATCGCCAGGATCTAGATCGGATTCGAAGAACCATGAATACGACTGAAGCCAAGCGCATCCTGGAGACGGCGCTGATCTGTGCGCAGCAGCCGCTACAGGTGCGCGACATGCGCGTGCTCTTTGACGACAGCCTGGGCGTGGACACCCTCAAGCTGCTGCTGGAAGAGCTGCAGCAGGAGTGGGCCGGGCGCGGCGTCGAGCTGGTCTGCGTGGCCACCGGCTGGCGCTTCCAGAGCCGCCCGGAGATGCGCGAGTACCTGGATCGCCTGCACCCGGAAAAGCCGCCGCGCTACTCGCGCGCCACGCTGGAGACGCTGGCCATCATCGCCTACCGCCAGCCCGTCACCCGTGGCGACATGGAGGACATCCGGGGCGTGACCATCAGCTCGCTCATCATCAAGCAGCTGGAGGACCGTGGCTGGATCGAGGTCATCGGTCATCGCGAGGCCCCGGGCCGCCCGGCGCTGTATGCGACCACCAAGCATTTCCTGGACGATCTCGGCCTGGCGTCGCTCGACCAGCTGCCCGTGATGGAAAACCCGGCCCAGCAGGCCGGCATGCTCGATGCGCTCAACGAACTGCCCGTCAGCCCGGCCGAGGAGGCCGCGCCCGAGGTGCCGCCGGACGGCCCCGCCGCCGATGCGGGCAGCGAAGAGCTTTTTGCCCTGACTGGAAACCAGCCATGACCGTACCGACGCCCGAGGCCACACCGACCGAATTCGAGGACGCCAGCCCGGCGCCCGAGTCGAAGGCGCTCCAAGCGCCACAGCAACCCGCCGACGCAGGTGCCGAACCGGCTGCCGACGCGGCAGACGAGGACACGGATACCGCGGCCGCCGAGGCCGGAGCGTCCCCCCGGGGTAGGCGGGGCAGCGGCGGCGCGCCCGAGGCGGCGCGGCCGGCGGTCGATGCCGGCCAGCGTTTTGCTGCCGTGGTGTCGGGTGAGTTCGACGCCGAGGAGGAGGCTGCCGACGTCGAGCTGCCGACCAAGCGCGTGCTCAGCGCCCAGCCGGAGACGCCCAAGCTGCACAAGGTGCTGGCCCAGGCCGGCATGGGTTCGCGGCTGGAGATGGAGCAGCTCATCATGGAGGGGCGCATCTCGGTCAACAACGAACCGGCGCACATCGGCCAGCGCATCCAGTACGGCGACCAGATCAAGGTCAACGGCAAGGTCATCCGGGTGCGCATCGAGCCGCCGCCGCCGCGCGTGATCGCCTACCACAAGCCGGTGGGCGAGGTGGTGACGCACGACGATCCGCAGAACCGCCCGACCGTGTTTCGCAAGCTGCCCAAGCTGCACCAGGGCAAGTGGCAGTCGGTCGGCCGCCTGGACCTCAACACCGAGGGCCTGCTGCTGTTCACCAATTCCGGCGACCTGGCTAACAAGCTCATGCACCCGAGGTTCGGCCTGGAGCGCGAGTACGCGGTGCGCGTACTCGGTGCCCTCTCCAGCGAGGAAAGGCAGCGCCTGCTCGACGGCGTGCCGCTGGATGACGGCACGGCGCAGTTCGGTTCCATCGAGGAGGGCGGCGGTGAGGGCTCCAACTGCTGGTACCGCGTGACGATCTCCGAGGGGCGCAACCGCGAGGTGCGCCGCATGTTTGAAGCCGTGGGTCACGCGGTCAGCCGTCTGATCCGTATCCGCTATGGCGCCATGGTGTTGCCGCGCGGCTTGAAGCGCGGCGCCTGGATGGAGCTGGACGAGGGCGACATCCGCGCGCTGCTGCGCGCGGCCGGCGGTGCTGCCGCGGGCGGCGAGGCGCCCGAGCGTGCCGGCGCGCCGGGCCGGCCGGGCCGCAACAAGCGCCGTGGCGGCGGTGGCCAGCCGGGGCCACGCAATGCCGGCCAGTCGGGCGCTCAGCCGGCGGGCAAAAATGCCCGCAAGGGCGGGCAGGGCGGCCGCGGCAAGGGCAGCGGCGACGGCCAGCCCGATCCGATGAAGACCTCCCTGGGCTATATCGGCGCCGACAGTTTCACCCGCCAGCGCCAGGATCAACGCCGTGGCGGCGGCGGCGGGGGCAGCGGCGGCGGCCAGCGTCGCGGGGGCCGTAGCCGCTGAAGCCGTGGCTGTCGGGCGGGGGAATGCCCTCGCGATGGCCCTTTATGTCACCTTGACCGGTTAAAATACCGGGCTTTGCCCATGCTCGGGCAGGAACTCATTTCAATAACCTGACTCAGGAACTCACATGGCTATCCAGCGTACCCTCTCCATCATCAAGCCCGATGCCGTCGCCAAGAACGTCATC
This sequence comes from Pseudomonadota bacterium, assembly GCA_021845965.1. Lineage (GTDB taxonomy): Bacteria > Pseudomonadota > Gammaproteobacteria > Burkholderiales > Burkholderiaceae_C > Hylemonella. The sequence continues at coordinate 16,373 of JAJZUZ010000033.1, forward strand.
GGCCAGATCTATGCCCGCTTCGAAGGCGCCGGCCTGAAGGTCGTGGCCGCCAAGATGGCCCACCTGTCGCGCGCCGAAGCCGAGGCCTTCTACGCCGTGCACAAGGCCCGTCCCTTCTTCAAGGACCTGGTCGATTTCATGATTTCCGGCCCCGTGATGATCCAGGTGCTGGAAGGCGAGAACGCCATCCTGAAGAACCGCGACCTGATGGGCGCCACCGACCCCAAGAAGGCCGAGAAGGGCACCATCCGCGCCGACTTCGCCGACAGCATCGACGCCAACGCCGTGCACGGCTCCGACGCCCCCGAAACCGCCGCTGTGGAGATTGCCTTCTTCTTCGCCGGCATGAACGTCTACTCGCGCTGATCGGGCGCAGTAGCCATGCAATGACGGCCAACCTGCTCGACTTCGACCTCGACGGTTTGGCCGCCTATTGCGAGCGGCTGGGTGAGAAGCGCTTCCGCGCCACCCAGCTGTTCCGCTGGATCCACCAGAAGGGGGCGTCCAGCTTCGACCAGATGAGCGATCTGGCCA
>JAJZUZ010000241.1:0-1798 GCA_021845965.1 Pseudomonadota bacterium
CGAACAGGACGCCGCTAGGCGCCAGGCTTGCGCGCCGGCCTGGCGCGCAGCAGCGGCTCCACCAGCTCCGTGGCCTCGCGGCCGCTCCAGTCCATCTCGCCGCGCACGCGGTAGCGCGGCCGGCCGTCGGTGTCCAGCACATAGGTGGTGGGCAGCGCGCTGGCACCCCAGTAGCGCGCGATCTCGGTCTTGGGGTCGAGCAGCACGGTCAGGTTCAGCCCCGAGGCCTGCAGGTACTGGCTGATGCGGCGCGGGCCCTCGCCCACATTCACGGCCAGCACCAGCAACTGCTCGGGGCCGTAGATCTCGGCCAGCTGCTGCAGCGAGGGCATCTCGGCACGGCAGGGTGGGCACCAGGTAGCCCAGAAGTTCAGCACCACGACACGGCCGCGCAGCTCGGCCAGGTCCCAGACCTTGCCCTGCAGATCCGGAGCCTTCATGGGCACCGGCGACAGCCCCGGCCGCAGCGGCGTCAGCTCGTAGCCGCGCTGCGCCAGCGCGGGCAGCGCGTTGGCGCCCAGCGCCAGTCCCAGCAGTTCGCGCCGGCGCATCAGATCTTCTCCGCCACCCAGCCCTGCACGCTGGCCAGGGCCGCGCCGAGCTTGCTGGCGTCGGTGCCGCCGGCCATGGCCATGTCGGGCTTGCCGCCGCCCTTGCCGCCGACCTGCTGCGCGACGAAGTTGACCAGCTCGCCGGCCTTTACCTTGCCCACGCTGTCGGCCGTGACGCCAGCCGCCAGCTGTACCTTGTCGCCGTCGACCGCCGCCAGCACGATGGCCGCGGTCTTGAGCTTGTCCTTCAGCTTGTCCAGGGTGTCGCGCAGGGTCTTGGCGTCGGCGCCCTCCAGCCGGGCCGCGAGCACCTTGAGGCCTTTCACGTCCACCGCCTGGGTCACCAGCTCGTCGCCCTGGCTGGAGGCCAGCTTGCCCTTGAGGGCGGCAATCTCCTTCTCCAGCGCCTTGACCTGGTCCAGCACCTGGCTGATGCGACCCTGCAGCTCGGCGGCCGGGGCCTTGAGCGTGCCGGCGGCCTGCGTCACGGTGATCTCCAGGGACTGCAGATAGGCCAGGGCATTGGCGCCGGTCACGGCCTCGATGCGGCGGACGCCGGCGGCCACACCGCTCTCGGCCACGACCTTGAAGAGGCCGATGTCACCGGTGCGCAGCACGTGGGTGCCGCCGCACAGTTCGCGGCTGCTGCCGATGTCGAGCACGCGCACGGTGTCGCCATATTTCTCGCCGAACAGCATCATGGCGCCGGTCTTCTGCGCCGATTCGATGTCCATCAGGCGGGCCTGGGTGGCGCTGTTGGCAAGGATCTCCTCATTGACCTTGCGCTCGATCTCCTGGATCTGCGCTTCCGTCACCGGCGCGTTGTGCGCGAAGTCGAAGCGCGTCCGCTCGGCGTTCACCAGCGAGCCCTTCTGCTGCACATGGCTGCCCAGCACTTCGCGCAGGGCCTTGTGCATCAGGTGCGTCACCGAGTGGTTGCGCATGGTGGCGCGGCGCACGGCCAGGTTGACCTGCGCATCGACGTGGTCGCCCACGTTGAGCGTGCCTTGCGTCACGCTGCCGTGGTGGCCGTAGACGTCGGCCTTGATCTTCTGCGTGTCGTCCACGTCGAAGCGGGCCGAGCCGGACATCAGCAAGCCTTCGTCGCCGACCTGGCCGCCGCTTTCGGCGTAGAACGGGGTGGTGTCCAGCACCACCACGCCATGCTGCCCGGCCTTGAGCTCGGCCACGGGCGTGCCGTCCACGTACAGGGCGACGATCTTGCCGGTGGCTTCGAGCTGCTCGTA
>JAJZUZ010000241.1:1898-3094 GCA_021845965.1 Pseudomonadota bacterium
TTGGCCAGGGTCTCGTAGAAGCGCTCTTCCTCGGCCTTGAGCACCTCGGTGATGCGCTGCTGCTGTTCCTTCAGGCGCGGGTAGGCGTCACCCATCAGGCGCACCAGCTCGGCCACCAGCTTGTGGAAGAAGGGCTTCTTCTGGCCCAGCTTGTAGCCGTGGCGGATGGCGCGGCGCACGATGCGGCGCTGCACGTAGCCGCGGCCCTCGTTGCTGGGGATGACGCCGTCGCTGACCAGGAAGGCGGTGGCGCGCAGGTGGTCGGCGATCACGCGCAGCGAGGGGCTGCTGAGATCCTTGGTGCCCACTTCGCGCGCAGCGGCCTTGATCAGCGCGTCGAACAGATCGATCTCGTAGTTGCTGTGCACGTGCTGCAGGATGGCAGCCAGGCGCTCCAGGCCCATGCCCGTGTCCACGCAGGGCGCAGGCAGCGGCGTGACGGCACCGGTCTCATCCATGTTGAACTGCATGAACACGTTGTTCCAGATCTCGATGTAGCGGTCGCCGTCTTCGTCGGGGCTGCCCGGGGGGCCACCGGCGATGTGGTCACCGTGGTCGTAGAAGATCTCGCTGCAAGGGCCGCAGGGGCCGGTGTCGGCCATCATCCAGAAGTTGTCGCTCTTGTAGCGGCCGCCCTTGTTGTCGCCGATGCGGATCACGCGCTCGGGCGGCAGGCCGATCTCCTTGGTCCAGATGTCGTAGGCCTCGTCATCCTCGGCGTAGACGGTGGCGAGCAGGCGCTCTTTCGGCAGCTTGTAGACCTCGGTCAGCAGCTCCCAGGCCCACTTCAGCGACTCGCGCTTGAAATAATCGCCGAAGGACCAGTTGCCCAGCATCTCGAAGAAGGTGTGGTGGCGCGCCGTGTAGCCCACGTTCTCCAGGTCATTGTGCTTGCCGCCGGCGCGCAGGCAGGCCTGCACGGAGGCCGCGCGCACATAGCTGCGCTTGTCGGTGCCCAGGAACACGTCCTTGAACTGCACCATGCCGGAATTGGTGAACATCAGCGTCGGGTCGTTGCCCGGCACCAGCGGGCTGGACGCCACCACCGTGTGGCCCTTGGAGGCAAAGAAGTCCAGGAAGGTCTTGCGGATGTCGGCAACGGAAAAGACGGCTTGGCTCATGGTGTTTTACGAAGCGGCAGTTCGCGCGTAACTGCTTGATTTATTTGAACTCTTGATTATAGGTTTCGGGGCCAT
>JAJZUZ010000242.1 GCA_021845965.1 Pseudomonadota bacterium
TTGAGGGGCAGCTTCAAGGGGCCAGGAAGATCAGCAGCCAGGCCACACCGGCGGCGAGGATCCAGGGATCGCGCAGCAGGTCGCGCGACACGTCCTCGCCCCGGCCGCGGTGCACCTGGTAGGCGTAGCGCAACATGCCGAAGATGACGACCGGCACGGTGTACACGAGGCGCTCGCCGTGCTGCTGCATGGCCTCGATGCTGGTGGCGTACAGGCCGTAGGTGATGACGGTGGCCGTCATGGTGGCGGCGATGTAGGTGTCCAGCAGCGCGGCCGGGTAGTGTTCCAGCACGGCGCGCTGCTGCTCGGGTTCGTAAAAGGTCTCCGCCTTGCGCTTGGAAAAGCCCAGGAACAGCGCGATGAACAGGCCGGTCAGCAGCAGCCAGCGCGAGGGCGGAATGCCCACCGCCACCGTCCCGGCGAGCAGGCGCAGCATGAAGCCGCTGGCGATGATGGACACATCCACCACCGGCACGTGCTTGAGCCGCCAGCTGTAGGCTAGGTTGAGCGCGACATACAGCGCCAGCAGGATGAGCAGCACGCCGTTGGCATGGGCGAGCGCCGCTCCCGCGGCGAGCAGCACGCCCGCCAGCAGCAGGGCCTGCAGCGGGCTGATGGCGCCGCTGGCCAGGGGCCGGCGGCGCTTGACCGGATGCTGGGCATCCGCGGCACGGTCGCGCCAGTCGTTCAGGATATAGACCACGCTGGAGACGCAGCAGAACGCGACGAAGGCCTGGGCGACGCGCAGGACCAGCGGGCCGTTGGCCCAGGTATGGCTGAACAGCAGGCCGGCAAAGACGAAGGCGTTCTTGAGCCATTGATGCGGGCGCATCAGGCGCAGCAGTTGGCGCGCGGTGTCCACGGCTTCAGTTCCTCCCGGCGGGCTGGCCGAATTTGTAGAAGAAGTTCAACACCCACCAGACCAGGCCGCTGCTGGCCAGCGTGATGGGCAGGGCCCAGAGCGCATCGCTCAGCCAGTGCGCGCCGACCGACATGCGTGCCAGCGCGACGAGGGAGCCGGCGAGCAGGCCGGTGGCGATCCACAGCCAGCGCCGGCGCGGATCGAGCAGCATGAGCGAGACGAAGAAGAAGCCGCAGGCCACGTGGCCGCTGGTGAAGGCGCAGTTGTCGGTGCATTGCTGTGCCTGCGTCAGCGCCGGCGTGAACTGGCGGTCGCCGCCGAACTCCACCACGTCAAACGGGCGCGCGCGCAGGGTGTGCTCCTTCACGGCCCAGGTGACCAGACCGGGGCCGAGCATGAGCGAGATGCCGACGAAGGCCATGGCAAGGCCGGCGCGCTTCCAGCGCCGCAGCAGGCTGACGACGATCCAGCCGGCGATCAGCAGCATGGACAGGCCGCGGAACAGGTCCGGCGTGTATTCATTGACGTAGTCGATCCAGCCCCAGGGCCAGCGCATGGGGTCGACGGGCGGCACAGGCTGCAGGAAATAGCCCGCCACGGCGATGTCGAGCTGCGGCCAGATCACGGGCAGCAACGCTGCCAGCAGCGAGACGCCCAGCACGAGCAGGAAGACGGTACGGTTGCGGAGGGCGGGGCGGGACATAGATGATGCAGGAGACCGCGCGATTGTACGTAGGGCCGCGGCCGCCGGCGGCGCGCCGGGCTCAGTCTGGCGCCAGCACGATGCGCGCCAGCATGTCCACCACGCGCGCATCCTCACCGATGGAGGGGCGCAGTTCGAACCGCACATCGGGATGGCGGGCCGTCAGTTCCTGCAGCAGCACCGGCAGGTCCTCGCGCGCGTGGCGGCCCACGCCGAGGAACATGGGCACGATGGTGATGGCCCGGATACCCTGCGCCGCCATGTCGGCGGCACACGTGGGCAGATCGGGCTCCATCAGCTCCAGGTAGGCGCAGCGCGTCAGCGTCTGCGGATCCAGCGCCGCGGTGCGCGTGGCCACGGCCTCCATGGGCGTGCGCCACTGCGGGTCGCGTGAGCCGTGGGCAAAGAGGATGAGGCCGCGTTGCGGTGCTGTTGCCATGTGTCGCTATCTCCTGAGGACCAGCCAGCCGAAGGTGGTGAGCGAGATCACCATGTAGATGAAGCCGGGGGCGGCCGCCGTGAGCCAGGGCGTCCAGTGCCGCAGCTCGCCGATGTAGCCGAACACGTTGTTGAGGAAGAAGAAGCTGATGCCGGCCATCACGCCGCCGAACACATAGAGCGAGATGCCGTAGTTGCGGAAGTGCAGGTAGGCAAAGGGCAGGGCCAGGATCACCATCACCAGGCAGGAGAGGGGGTAGAACACCTTCTTCCAGAACTCGATCTCGTAGCGCTCTGCGCTCTGCGCGTTCTCGCGCAGGTGGCGGATGTACTGGAACAGGTCGATGGTGCTCATGCGCTCGGGCTTGAGCACGGCAGCGGAAATCATTTCCGCCGTGATGCCGGTCGGCCAGCGGTAGTGATCGATGTGGGTTCGTTCCACGTGGGTGAGGTCCGGGCCGCGGCCATTGAACTCGGTGCGTTCGGCGTCTTCCAGCTCCCAGGCATCGTCGCTGGCAAAGCGGGCGATCGGCGCATGGGTCATGGAGACCAGGGCGCTCTGGTTGTCGAACTCGAAGATGCGCACATTGCTCATGCTGCCATCGGACGCCAGCGAGCCGACGTTGACGGCAAACAATGCGTAGGGTTCGCGCTCGCGCAGCCAGGCCCCCGTCTGGCCGACCGTGAGGTTGCCGGAATAGCGGGCCTTGAGCAGCTGGGCCGTGCGGTCGGCCCAGGGGGCGAGGTAGTCGCCGATGACGAAGGTCAGCAGCGCAAAGGTGACCCCAGCGGCCAGCAGCATGCGCAGCGCGCGCCAGGGGCCCAGGCCGCTGGTGCGCAGGATGGTGAATTCCGAGCTCTGCGCCAGCCGCGTCATGACGTAGATGGTGCCGATCAGCACGGTGATGGGCAGCAGCTCGTACAGGTGATTGGGCACCAGCAGCGCCACGTAGCTGGCGGCCTGGGGAATCTGGTAGCCCGCCCCGATGCCCGGGCGGCCGATGGACGGCAGCTGATCGGCAAAGTCGAAGAAGGCGAACAGCGCGAGGAAGCCCAGGGTCACGAAGACCACGG
>JAJZUZ010000243.1 GCA_021845965.1 Pseudomonadota bacterium
ACCAGGGCCAAGGCCTCATCGGCCGTGCCCTGTTGCAGACGGAAGGCCGCCACGGCCTCCGCCAGCGTGGACGCCCGCTGTTCGAGCTTGACGGCCTGGGCCACCGCATGCTCGACCATGGCGGCGTTGCGTTGCGTGATCTCATCGAGCTGGCGGATCGCGGCCGTGATCTCGTTGAGCGAGTTGGCCTGCTCGGCGCTGGACACTGAGATGTGCGACATGCTGTCGGCCACGCCGCGGATACCGCCCACAATGTCCGTGATGCTGCTGCCCGCCTGGCGGATCTGCACCACGCTGGTGGCCACCTGGCTGGACGAGGCGCCGATGAGCTGGCGGATTTCCTTGGCCGACTCCGCCGAGCGCTGCGCCAGCGAGCGCACCTCGGCAGCCACCACGGCAAAGCCGCGCCCGGCCTCGCCGGCACGGGCCGCCTCCACGGCGGCATTGAGCGCCAGGATATTCGTCTGGAACGCCAGGCTGTCGATCACGCCGATGATCTCGTTCATGCGCTGGGCGCCGCTCTGGATGGCCTCCACCGACTGCACGGCATCCGTCATGCCTTGCGCACCGCGGTCGGCCACGTCGCGCACCTGCGAGGCCTGCGTATTGGCCTGCTGCGTCGTGCGCGCATTGTCCTGCACCGTCGACGAGAGCTCCTGCACGCTGGCCGAAGTCTGCTCCAGATTGGCCGCCTGCTGTTCGGTGCGGTCAGACAGTTCGCGGTTGCCGGCGGCCAGGCTCTGGCCGGCGTGCGCTACCAGGGCCGAGTTGCTGCGGATGCTGGCCACCATGGCCGACAGGCTGCCCACCATGCCCTGCATGGCCTGCGCCATCTCGGCCAGTTCGTCGCGGCCCCGGATATGCACGGTCTCGCGCAGGTTGCCCTGCGCCGTCTGCTCCATGAAACGCATCACCCGCCGCAGGTCGGCCATGAAGCTGAAGTAGAAGGCCGCCATCAGGTACACCAGCACCGCCAGGCCCAGGATGGCCCCGCCTATGCCGCCCCACTCCAGCGCGCCATAGGCGAGCAGCATCACCACCAGGATCAGGATGAGCTTGCCCGACAGGTGCAAATGCCGCATGAGCCATGCGCCGGGGCTGAAAAGACGTTTGACGAAATGCATGGGTGTTCGGACCCCAACGTAGGTTTTTGGCCCGCATCTTGCGCTCGAATACCCCCTGGAGCAAGGAATAAATGCACTGTTTTGGCCGCCCAATTAAGCGGCTAGGCGGCTCCCGGGGAGCAGCGCCACCGGCGGGCTGGAAAGCGCCCGCCGCAATGCCTAGCCGCCCAGCCGGGCAAAAGCCTGGACCACCTCCGGCGGCGCCTGCACCAGCTCGACCAGCACGCCCTCGCCCGCGATGGGAAATTCGTCGCTGGCCTTCGGGTGCAGGAAGCAGATATCGAAGCCGGCCGCGCCCTTGCGGATGCCACCCGGCGCAAAGCGCACCCCCTGCGCAGTGAGCCACTCCACGGCCCGGGGCAGGTCGTCGATCCAAAGGCCGACATGGTTCAGCGGTGTGGTGTGCACCGCCGGCTTCTTTTCCGGGTCCAGCGGCTGCATCAGGTCCACCTCGACCTTGAAGGGCCCGGCCCCCATGGCGCAGATGTCCTCGTCCACGTTCTCGCGTTCACTGCGAAAAGTGCCCGTGACCTCCAGACCCAGCATGTCGACCCACAACTTCTGCAAGCGGGCCTTGTCCGGGCCGCCGATGGCGATCTGCTGCACGCCCAGCACCTTGAAAGGGCGCTTCATCACTGGAACTCCACGATGGGCTGGTCCACGGTCAGGCTCTCGCCCTTGCTGGCCAGCACCTTGGCCACCACGCCATCCGCGGCGGCAAACAGCACGTTCTCCATCTTCATGGCCTCGATCACGGCCACGCGCTCGCCCGCCTGCACCTTCTGACCCGGCTGCACAGCCACGTCGACCAGCAGCCCCGGCATGGGCGAGAGCACATAACAGCTCATGTCCGGCGGCGCCTTGTAGGGCATCAGCTTGTGCAGTCCGGCCATGCGCGGCGAGATCACCAGCGCGTCGATCTTGCAGCCGTTATGCTGCAGGCGCAGCGCCAGCGGGTTCTTGGGCGTACCGCGCTCCACCTGGGTGGTGAAGGGTTGGCCATTCACCGTGCCGGTGATGATGACATCGTTCAGGCGCGAACCACTGCGGATCTCGTAGTTCCGGCCGGCCACACGCACCCGGGCCTTGCCGGTCTCGCCCACGAACTCGTCCACATGCACCGGCGTATGCACATGCTGGCCATCGGCCGCCAGCGTGATCACCACATAATCCTTGCCCGCCTCCACCGCATAGCCTGGCAACTGACCGGTCAGGGTGGTGGCGCGTTCACGCGATTTGCGGCGCACGAAAGCCGCCAGGGCGATCATGAACGCGGGATCCTCGTGCGGCACGTCGTCCGACGAGAAGCCCTTGCCGTAGTGCTGCGCGATAAAGCCGGTGTTGAACCTGCCCGCCACGAAATCCGGGTGCGCCAGCAGTGCGGCCTGGAAAGGAATGTTGGAGCTGATGCCGCGGATCACGAAGCCATTGAGTGCCTCGCGCATCTTGGCAATGGCGTCATCGCGGTCCTGGCCGTGCACGACAAGCTTGGCGATCATCGAGTCGTAGTACATCGGGATCTCGCCGCCCTCCTGCACGCCGGTGTCCACGCGCACACCGAGCAGCTGCTGCGTGTTGCCCTGCCACATGGTCTGCTGCGGCGGGATGAAGCGCACGAGACGACCCGTGGAGGGCAGGAAGTTGCGGAAGGGGTCTTCGGCGTTGATGCGGCACTCGATGGCCCAGCCATTGCGCTTCACGTCCGCCTGCGATAGCGGCAGCCTCTCGCCGGCGGCGACGCGGATCATGAGTTCCACCAGGTCCAGCCCGGTGATGCACTCGGTCACCGGGTGCTCCACCTGCAGGCGGGTGTTCATCTCCAGGAAGTAGAAGTCCTGGTCCTTGCCGACCACGAACTCCACCGTGCCCGCGCTCTGGTATTTCACGGCCTTGGCCAGCGCCACGGCCTGCTCGCCCATGGCCTTGCGGGTCGC
>JAJZUZ010000244.1 GCA_021845965.1 Pseudomonadota bacterium
GTCGCTGGCTCCCTGTGCCGGGGCGCCGCAGCAATGAGGAACAACCGTGCAATCAGCCAGTGACCAGTGGTTCGACGAGGCGTATTACCAGCGCTACTACTTCGACAAGAAGACCCGCGTGGTGGACCCCGGCCATCTGGAGCGGCTGGGCACCTTTGTGTGCAGCTACCTCAAGTACCTGCGGGTGCCGTTGCGGCGCGTGCTGGACGTAGGCTGCGGCATTGGCCTGTGGCGTGAGATCGTGGCACGCCATATTCCTGACGCGACCTACCACGGCGTGGAGTACAGCGAGTACCTGTGTACGCGCTACGGCTGGGAGCGTGGTTCGGTGGTGGACTATCGCAGTGCCGAGCCCTTCGACCTGGTGATCTGCCAGGGTGTGCTGCCGTATCTCAGCGCGGCTGACCTGAAGCTGGCGCTGCACAACCTGGGCACCCTGTGCCGCGGGGCGCTGTACCTGGAGGCGGTGACACGCGAGGACTACGAGCGTGACATCATCGACGACACGCTGACCGACCCGCGCCTGTTTCGCCACCGCGCCCAGCTCTACCGGCGCGGCCTGACCGAGGGTTTCACCGAACTCGGCGGTGGCGTCTGGCTGAGTCGCCGGGCCGAGGTGCCGCTGTTCGAGCTGGAGTGTGCGGGCGGGCGCTGAGTCCGAGGGCGTCGCTGGCAGCGCAGTTCAGTCTTCGCCGTCGCCGAACAGATCCCGGAATTTCTGCGTAGCATCGTCCGAGCCCGGGCCCTTGCTCATGGGCACGCCCTTCGGGTACTCCTCCGCAATGCGGTCTTCCCAGTACGTCGTCGGGTTCGGCGCGCTGCACAGCCGGCGAAACACTTCCTGCGGCACGTGCTTGTAGGCCACCACGGTCTTGTTGTCCCAGTGCAGGTCGAGCTGCCGGGTGCTGGCGTCGTAGTCGGCGCGGCGGATGCGGCCGCTGGTGAAAGTCCTGGTCTGCATGGCTTGCTCCGTATGGCGTGGATGATCGGGCATGTGCGAAGGCCTGGCAAGGCGCATGCAATCCAGTGGCGTGAGCGCGCTAGCATGCGGTCATGCCACGCCCGCTGATCCTCTTCGGCCCCTGCGACCGCCACAACTTCGGCGACCTGCTGTTCGCGCACATCGCCGCCGCGCTGCTGCCCGGGCGTGAGCTGATCGTGGCCGGGCTGGTGGCCCGTGATCTGCGCGCCTGGGGCGGCCACGCCGTGCGTGCGCTGGACGAGGTGCGCACGACGCTGGGCGCCCAGCCGGTGGACCTGCTGCACATCGGCGGCGAGATCCTGACCTGCACGGCCTGGCAGGCGGCGGTGATTCTGCAAAACCCGCAGGAGGCACCGGCGCTCATCGCCTATCTGGAGCACCGGCCGGCCGAGCAGGCGGCCTGGGTGCAGCGCGTGCTCGGTAGCCGCGACGACGCGCCCTATGTGGTGGACCGCCGCGCCTGGACGGCCTTGCGTCGGGTGCTCTATGGCAGCGTGGGCGGGGTGGCGCTGGCCCAGTGCGAGCCGGGCCTGCAGGCGGAGGTGCGGGGCAAGCTGGCGGCGGCCGATGCCGTGGGCGTGCGCGATGCCGAGACGCAGCGCCAGTTGCAGGCGGCGGGCCTGGCCCCTCAGCTGCTGCCGGACCCGGCGGTGATGGTGGCCGAACTCTTTGCCGACCGCCTGCACGACCGCGCGCTGCAGGGCGAAGTGGCGCAGCTGGTGCAACACTTGCCGCAAGGCTACCTGGCCGTGCAATGCAGCGAGGACTTCACGGATGACGCGACGCTGACGCAACTGGCGGCCCAACTCACGCAGATCACTCGCGAGACCGGCCTGGGGCTGGCGCTGTTCCGTGCCGGTGCCGCGCCCTGGCATGACACGCTGGCGACGCTGCAGCGTCTCGCCACCCGGTTGGGGCGCAGCAAGGTGCGCGTCTTCGAGTCGCTGCAGCTGTGGGACATCTGCGCGCTGATCGCGGCGAGCCGCGGCTTTGCCGGCAGCAGCCTGCACGGCCGCATCGTGGCCACGGCCTGCGCGCTGCCGCATGTCAGCCTGCGTTCACCCGCGGCGGGCACCCAGCAGGGCAAGACGGCCGCTTGGGCAGCAACGTGGGAAGGCGCGGCGGCGGATGCGGTGGTGGACGCGGCGGGCTTGGCGCCCGCCGTGCTGCGTGCCCTGGGGCAAGCGGCCACAGCGCGCCGGCAACTGGCGCAGGCGCTGGTGCAGCGTTACCGCCGCGGCTTCGAGCGGCTGCGCGACTTGCTGGACGAGGCCTGACTCAGCGGGCGGCGGGCTTGCCATTGACCGCCGCCGTGGTCCGGGTGGCTGGCGCAGCGGGGGCGCTCGCTGCGGGCGCCGTGTTGTTGGCGGCCGCCACGCGCACCTGGTTGGCCTTGGCGAGGCGCGCCACCGTGCCGCCGCTGGCTTCACCCAGCTTGTAGCTCAGCGCGGCCGTGGCCCAGGGGCCGCTGACCTGCAGGGGCAGGTTGATGCCCGAGAGCTCGGCCAGTTCGCCGGCAGTGCCGCGCTTGAGGCCCAGCGCCACGCTGACGCTGAGCCAGGCGTCGAGCAGGCCGCTGTCCAGTGCGTAGGTACCGTCACCCTTGCTGCTGTAGTGCGCGGCCTTGAGCACGAAGTCGTTGCTGCGTGCCTGGCCTTGGGCCACCTCGATGCTGGCCTTGAGTTCGTTGAAGGGCGTGCCCTCCGTCAGGCGCACGCTGTCGCCGCGCACGGCGCCGTCCAGCCCCAGCTGGTCCTTGCCGGCCAGCAGTGCCTCGGGCAGGTTGAGGCCGGCGAGGCTGCCGCGTGTGAGCGCCACGCTGGCCGTGCCGCTGAGCGACTGGCGCAGGGCCTCGGGCGTGCGGCCCTGCGTGCTGAGTTCCAGCGCCAGATGGCCCTTGCCGCTCAGGCGTGCCTCACCGCCGTACAGGTCGGCCAGCAGGGCGTCGAACTGCACGCCCTGGAGGGTCTGGCGCAGGTTGAAGCGGGGCGCCTCGGCGTCGGCGGTCAGGGTGGCGCTGCCTTGCAGGCCGCCGCCATAGAGCCTGGCCTGCATGGGCTCCACGTTGAGCA
>JAJZUZ010000245.1 GCA_021845965.1 Pseudomonadota bacterium
AGGCCGCGCACGCCACGCTGCAGCAGGCGCCGGCGTTCCGCGGGCGTGAGACCGGGGCCGTTGTCGATCACCGACAGGCGCACCTGGCCCGCCTCTTCGGCCAGCAGCACCGTCACGCTGCTGGCCTGGCCCGCCGGGGCCCGCCCGTAGCGCAGGGCGTTGTCCAGCAGATTGCCCAGCACGCCTTCGATCAGGGCCACGTTGCCCGCCACATGCACCGGTTGCTCCAGGCCCTGCACGCCCAGGTCCACGCCGGCCGCGTCGGCACGCGGCAGGTAGCGCAGCACCGTCTCGCGCACCACCTCGTCCAGCGCCAGCGGCCCGTTCTGCACGCCGGCATCGGCCTCCTCCGCCAGGGCCAAGGCCAGCAGCTGCTCCACCAGGCGGCTGGCGCGCGCCTCGCTGGCGCCGATGCGCTCCAGCTGCTCGCGCCACACCGCCGGGTCCTGCTGCGCCAGGGCGTATTCGGCCAGCGCGCGGATGCCAGCCAGCGGCGTGCGCAACTCATGCGCCACGTTGCCGGAGAACTCGCGTTGCGCCTGCATGCTGCGGTTCACGCGCGCCAGCAACTCGTTGATGGCCGTGCCCAGGTGCTCGATGTCGCGCGAGCTGGCCGACACGGGCACCGGCGTCAGGTCCAGCGCGTCACGCTGGTTCACCGAACGCTGCAGCTCGCTCAGCGGCCGCAGCTCCTGGCCGACGATGCCGCGCAGCCAGCTGGCCAGCAGCACCAGCAGCGCGACCTGGGGCACCACCGAATAGAACAGCACGTCGCGCAGCAGCGCGCGCCGGCTGCCCGTGGTCTGGCCCACGATGACCACAAATTCCGCCGGATCATCCTGCACCACCGTCACGGTGCGCAGGCGGCGGCCTTCGTAGATCGACTGGCCGAAGGCAATGTCGTCCGGGGCGCGCGGCATGGGGGCCTGCAGGCCCGGGTGGCCGGCCATCACGGAACCATCAGAGCGCCGCACGGCGAAATAGATGTTCTCGCTCTGGTCGTACAGCACCGCGCTCATCTCGCGGCTGGACAGCTCCAGCGTCAGGCCCTGCGGTTGCAGGCGCACGCGCGAGGCCAGGGCAAAGGCGTCGTCGAGCAAGGCACGGTCGAAGGCCTTTTGTGCGAAGTAGTAGGCCACGGCGACGGTCAACGCCGTGCCCAGGATCCAGGTCAGTGCCAGCGGCAGCAGCAGGTGGCGTACCAGGCGCGCCCGCAACGAGGACTTGGCCGGCGCCGCCGGCGGCGCATTCAAGTCGCGTCCTCCGTGTCGCGCTCCAGTGCGTAGCCCAGCCCGCGCAGGGTGCGGATGCGCGCGCCGCTGCCGGCGATCTTCTTGCGCAGGCGCGAGATGAAGGCTTCCAGCGCGTTGTCGCCCAGCACCTCGGAAAAATCGGACAGCTTGTCCGACAGCGCGCGCTTGCTCACCACGCGTCCGGGCGGCGTCATCAGCTCCCACAGCACCTCGAATTCGCGCGCCGGCAGGTCCAGCGGCATCTCGTCGATGGCCACCCGGCGCGCCTTGCGGTCCAGCAGCAGGCGACCGATCTCGGAGCGGTCGTCGGTGCCGGCCGTGCGTCGCACCAGCGCGCGCAGCCGTGCTTCCACCTCCGCCAGTTCGAAGGGTTTGCCCAGGTAGTCGTCGGCGCCGGCGTCCAGGCCCGCCACGCGTTCCTCGGTGCGGTTGCGCGCCGTCAGTACCAGTACCGGCGTGCGGTCGCCACGGGCACGCACCTCGCGCAGCAGGGTCAGGCCATTGGCCACCGGGCTGTCCGGTGTCGCGTTCTGCGGCAGGTTCAGGTCCAGCAGCACGGCGTCATAGGGCTGCACGCGCCAGTAGTGGGCCGCCTGTTCCAGCGTGCGCGCCGCATCGACGCGATGGCCGGCCTGCACCAGGCTCTTGACCATCACGTCGCTCAGGACCGGGTCGTCTTCAACCAGCAGGATTCTCATACGCCGCTATCTAAGTATTTGTACCAAAGCAAAAGTCAGCCTTTGGTCAGGCCGCCATCCGGACAATGAGTGCCCTCCTGTCAGTGTATGAGCATCCGAACCTTCTTCCTAGCGGCCGCCCTGCTGCCGCTGGCGGCCGCCGCCCAGACGCCCGCCGCACCACCGCCCGTCACATCCCCCGTCACCGTCTCGCTGCAGCAGGCCCTGCAGGCCGCGCGTGACAACCTGGACGTGGCGCTGGCGCGCCGCAGCCTGGCCGGTGCCCGGGCCGACGTCCAGGCCGCCGACCGCGCGCCCTTTCCCACCCTGTCGGCCAGCGTGAGCAACGTCGATCTGCAGAACGGCAACGGGGGCGGAAATCCCTGGAGCGAGCAGACGCTGGACAAGTCCATCGGGCTGGACTGGACCTGGGAGCGCGGCAACAAGCGCGCGCTGCGCACCCAGGCGGCGCAGCGCAGCGCCGACGCCGCCCAGGCCGACCTGGAGGAGACCGCGCTGCAGCAGCAGCTGGCCGCGCTGTCCGGCTTCTACGATCTGCTCGCCGCCCAGGAGCGGGTGGCCGAGGTGGGCCAGATCGAGCACAGCGCCGCCGAGCTGGCCCGCATTGCCGGCCGCCGCCTGCAGGCGGGCGACCTGTCGGCGCAGGAAACGGCACGCACCGAGATCGAGGCGCAGCGCGCGCTGTCCGACCTGCGCCAGGCCGAGCTGGAGCGGCAGCGCGCTGCCCTGGTGCTGTGGCAGCTGACCGCCCTCAGCCCCACGCCGGACCCGCTGCAGGCCCAGCGCCAGTGGCCGGCCCTGCCCGCCGCCGTGCCTGCGCCGGCAACGCTGGACGATGTGATCGAGGCCCGCGCCGACGTGCGCGCCGCGCGCGCTCGCGTCGAGGCCGCGCAGGCCGTGCTGGACAACAGCAGCGCGCAGAAGAAATCGGACATCACCTGGGGCGTGTCCTACGACCACTATCCCGGCACCTCGACCGCCCTCATGTCGCTGCGCATGTCCATGCCGCTGCAGCTGGGCTATGGCTACGAGGGCGAGATCGGCCGCTCCACCGCGCAGCTGGCGCTGGCGCAGGACGCGCTGGAGAAGACGCGCCGGCTGG
>JAJZUZ010000246.1 GCA_021845965.1 Pseudomonadota bacterium
AGTCGCTGCGCCGGGTGAAACCGCAAGCCTGATGGCATCCACAGCCGGCCACTGGCTGTGCAGACAGGCCCCGCCTTGCCCACCGCGGCAGCCGTTCGTCGGAGGTGACGCCGTAGTGCGTATTCCGGAGCATCGTGACCGCCGATTCCGGGCGAACGTGACCGCGGATTCCGGACGAACGTGACCGGTCGTTCCGGGCCATCGTGACCGATTTCGGGGGGTGACCGGAATGACCGGTCACGATACCGGAATCGTCGGTCACGATGCCGGAACGGTGCTGTATGCCAACGTGATGGTGTTGCGCAAGTCGATCAACCCAGGCGGGTAGCCTTGCCGGTTTTTTGACCGGAGAAGGCATGCCCGCGCCGAGGATCAACATGCGCAAGATCAAGGACGTTCTACGTCTCAAACTTCAAGCCGGGCTGTCGCACGAGCGCATCGCCGCAGCCCTTGGTGTGTCCAAGGGCGTTGTCGCCAAGTACTGCCTGCTTGCGGCGGCGTGCGGGCTGGACTGGCCGGCTGTGGACGCGCTCAGCGAGTCGGCGCTGGAGCGCCGGCTGCTGGCCGGGCGCGCCGATCGCCCCAGTCACTACGCACAGCCCGACTACGGCCAGGTCCACCACGAGCTGCGTCGCAAGGGCATGACGCTGGCGCTGCTGTGGGATGAGTACGTCGAGGCCCACCCCGGGCAGGCGACGTGGCGCTACAGCCAGTTCTGCGAGAACTACCGCCGCTACTGCCTGCTGCTCAGACGCTCGATGCGCCAGGTGCACCGCGCCGGGGAGAAGCTGTTCGTCGACTACGCCGGCCCCACGATTGCGCTGGCCGGTGGTGGCGTGGCCAACATCTTCGTGGCCGCGCTCGGGGCTTCGAGCTACACCTTCGCCTGCGCCACGCCCAGGCAGACGCTGGGCGACTGGCTGCACGGCTGCGCGCAGGCGCTGCAGTTCATCGGCGGGGTGCCGCAACTCATCGTGCCCGACAACCCGCGCGCGCTGATCGCCGACCCCAACCGCTACGAGCCGCGCGCCAACGAGACCGTGGAAGACTTCGCCCGGCACTACGGCACCTCGGTGCTGCCGGCGCGGCCCTATCGCCCCCAGGACAAGGCCAAGGTCGAGTCGGCGGTCCAGGTGGTCGAGCGCTGGATCCTGATGCGCCTGCGCAAGCACACGTTCCAGACCGTCGACGACGTCAACGAGGCCATCGCACCGCTGCTGGACCGTCTCAACGCCAAGCTGTTCCAGAAGCTGCCCGGCAGCCGCGCCACGGCCTTCGCCGCCATCGACGCGCCGGCCTTGCAGTCGCTGCCCGCGCAGCCCTGGGAGTGGGCCAGCTACAAGACGGTGCGGGTGCACATCGACCACCATGTCGAGATCGACGGCCACCGCTACAGCGTGCCGCAGACTCTGGTGGGCCTGCAGCTGGAGGCGCGCATCACGGCGCGCGCGGTGGAGTTGCTGCACCGCGGCCAGCGCGTGGCCACCCATGCCAGAAGCGCGCAGCGCGGCGGCTTCACCACAGTGCCCGAGCATCTGTCGGCGGCGCACCGCGCCCACCGGGAGTGGACCCCGCAGCGCCTGATCCACTGGGGCAACAGCATCGGTCCGATGACCGGGCACATCGTGCGCCGGCTGCTCGAGGAGCGGCGCCACCCCGAGCACGGCTACCGCGCCTGCCTGGGTTTGCTTGGCCTGGCCAGGAAGTACGGCAAGCCGCGCCTGGAAGCGGCCTGCGCGGTGGCCGCCGAGCTGGGCACGACCAAGTACAGCCATGTGCGCGACATCCTGGCCAACGGGCGCGACCGCCATGCCGCCGCCGAAACCCCCGAATGGAACAGCCCGCAGCACGCTCACGTGCGCGGCGCTGCCTACTACCAATGACACCGAGGAATCCCACCATGATGACCCACGCCACCCTGGAGCAGCTGCGCGAACTCAAACTGCATGGCATGCACGCCGCACTGGAGGAGCAACTCGGGCAAGCCGGCATGAGCACCCTGAGCTTCGAGGAGCGCCTGGCCCTGCTGGTCGAGCGCGAGGTGCATCTGCGCCACGACAAGCGCCGCGCTCGGCTGCTCAAGGAGGCCAGGCTCAAGTACACCCAGGCCGCTATCGAGGATCTGGACACTCGCGCCGGACGCGGCCTGGACCGGCGTGCCGTGATGAGCCTGGCCCTGGGCGAGTGGATCAGCGCCGGCCACGCTGTGTTCATCACCGGCCCCACAGGTGCGGGTAAATCCTGGCTCGCCTGTGCGTTGGCCCAGTACGCCTGCCGCCGCGGGCACTCGGCCTGCTACCAGCGCGTGCCGCGCCTGGGGGAGGAACTGCGCATCCGCCATGGCAACGGCACCTTCGGCAAGTGGCTGACCCAGTTGGCCAAGACCGACGTGCTGCTGCTCGACGACTGGGGCATGAGCGCCATCGACAGCCAGACCCGCGCTGACCTGCTGGAGATCATCGACGACCGCGCCGGATCGCGCGCCACCATCATCACCAGTCAGTTGCCCATCGAGCACTGGCATGCCTGGATCGGCGACGCCACCATCGCCGACGCCATCCTCGACCGGCTCATGCAGCAACACCATCGCTTCACCCTGACCGGCGACTCGCTGCGCCAGGCCACGAAACAGCCCAAAAAGGAGGCAAAACCCGACTGATCGTGACCGACCAACCTACACTGTGAACGCGCAATACCTCACGCTGCAGAACCGGTCACGATCGACCGGAATCGCCGGTCACGTTCGCCGGAATACGCACTCATGACCGCCGGGATCCCGATCTCTCGCGCCGTCACCGCACCGTGTGACAAGGGCCCGCCGCTCTCCGTGATCACGCCGGCGCAGCGATAGAACAGCGGGGTCCAGGCTGGGCTCGTGGTGCGCGCCACCAGGATGGCGCCCGCGGGAAACTCGGCGAAATCCTCCGGACCTCGCACCAGGTGCACCGCAGCCTCGGCAGCTCCGGCGCTCCCGCCCAGGCCCTGCAGTGTGCGCCTGTCCGGGTCCACGCAATTGGCCACGCCAAGCTC
>JAJZUZ010000034.1:0-12560 GCA_021845965.1 Pseudomonadota bacterium
TCATCGGTGTCCATGCGGCCGACGGCGGTCAGAACGTCGACCATGAGCGCACGCAGTGCCTTGTGGATGCCGACATAGAGGTCAACACGGCCGACGCTGTCGCCCGAGGCTTGCAGCGTCTCCATCTCGCGGGTATCGATCTTCATGCTTTCCTTTCCTGGCGGGGACTTGCAATGCCCCTGATGACACCGCTGCTCCACCCTGGGCAGCGGCATGAGGAAAGTCTAGAAATGAAGCGTTCCGCGCGTTCCTAAGAGTTTGCTAGCGCAACCTTAAATTGTTGCTAAGCGTCCGGTAGCCGGCCCTCAACCCGCCTTCTGCCCCAGGCGCGCTCCACCCGCGCCACGCGCAATTCGAAGTGCTCGTACCAGCGCGTGCGGCCACCCTCCTGCGCCATCCGGTGCTCGGCATGCTGGCGCCAGGCGGCAATGTCCTCTTCAGACCGCCAGTACGACACCGTGATGCCGAAACCGTCTTCGCTACGGGCGCTCTCCACGCCCAGGAAGCCGGGCTGCTGCGCCGCCAGTTCGACCATACGCGCGGCCATCTGCTCATAACCCTGGTCGCCGGGCGTACGCAGCGACGAGAAGATCACCGCGTAATAGGGTGGCGGCGGCAGGCTGGCGAATGTAACGCCGGCGCTCATGATGGATCAGGGAATCAGGTCGAGCGCGTGCATGTAGACCGGGCTGACCATGAGCTCGTCCCAGTCCGGGGCCGGTGTCTGTGGCAGCAGCGCGCGGCGGCGGGCGTCTGCGCCCTCATCCGGTTGCCACTGGCCACGCACCTGGGCCTCCGTCAGGCCCGCAATCAGCTCGTCCACGGCGGCGCCGCCGTCGAGCGACTGGTTGCACAGCAAGACCATGTCACACCCCGCGCCCAAGGCCGTGACTGCGGCCTCGGTGTAGCTGACCTGGCGGCCGTCGATCATGCGCGCGCCCGCCATGCTGAGGTCGTCGCTGAAGACCGCGCCCTGGAAACGCAGCTGGCCGCGCAGGATATCACCCAGCCAGCGGGCCGAGAAGCCCGCCGGCCGGCTGTCGACCTTGGGATAGATCACATGCGCCGGCATCACGCTGTCCAGCGCCGTGCTGAGCCAGCCGTAAGGTGCCGCGTCGTCGGCCAGCACGGCCTTGAGGCTGCGCTTGTCCACCGGGATTTCGGTGTGCGAATCGGCCGTCACATAGCCGTGGCCGGGAAAGTGCTTGCCACAGCTGGCCATGCCGCCCAGGCGCAGGCCGTGCATCAGGCTCTTGGCCAGCAGCGTCACGACGCGCGGGTCGCGGCCGAAAGCACGGTCGCCGATGACACCACTTTCCCCGTAGTCCAGATCCAGCACGGGCGTGAAGCTGAAGTCCACGCCGCAGGCACGCAGCTCGCTGGCCAGCACATAGCCGCAGGCGGTGGCGGCGTTGGTGGCGCCCAGCTGGTCCTGCACCCATAGTTCGCCCAGGGCTTTCATGGGCGGCAGGTGGGTGAAGCCCCCGGTCTTGAAACGCTGCACCCGTCCGCCCTCGTGGTCCACGCAGATCAGCAGATCGGCGCGGATGGCCTTGATCTCGGCACACAGCGCAGCGAGCTGCGCGCGGTCCTGCCAGTTGCGGGCGAAGAAGATGATGCCACCGACCAGCGGATGGGCCAGGCGGCGACGATCGTCGGCGTTCAGGCGGATGCCGGCAATATCGATGATGAGGGGAGCGTGCTGGCTCATGGCGTCTCGCTTCTTCAATAGTTGGGCAGTTCGCCCGGCATGGTTGAGACCTTCTCGACGACGACGAAGCTGGCCGCGTAATCGCTCTCGTCCGTCACGCTGACCTGTGCCTTCAGGCCCTGGCCTTCGAACCAGGTCTTGAGTTCACCGTGCAGCACGATGACCGGCTGACCGCTGGGCAGGTTGCTGATTTCGCAGGAGCGCCAGGTCATGGGCATGCGCATGCCCAGGCCGACAGCCTTGGAGAAGGCTTCTTTCGCCGAGAAGCGCGTGGCCAGGTAGCGCAGGCCGCGCTCAGGCCAGCGAGCGCTGCGGGCCCGCCAGACCGCAAACTCGGCATCACCCAGCACACGCTGCGCGAAACGCTCGCCATGCCGCTCCACGCTGGCGCGGATGCGCCGCACATCGCAGATATCGGTGCCGATGCCGTAGATCATTTGTACGCGTCCGCGATGCAGCGCAGGTAGTCCCTGACCGTGGCGCTGTATCCCAGCTCCAGCGCGTCGGCCAGCAGTGCGTGGCCGATCGACACCTCCGACACCCCGGGCACACGCCGCAGGAAGGTCGTCAGGTTGTCGCGGTTCAGGTCGTGCCCGGCATTCACTGCCAGGCCGGCGTCCAGGGCAGCCTGGGCAGCGTCGGCATAACGCTGCAGCTGCGCCTCCTGGCTGGCGTGGCCCCAGGCAGCGGCATAGGGCTCCGTATAGAGTTCGACGCGATCGGCGCCGACGGCCTTGGCCTGCGCCATCTGTTCCGGCACCGGATCCATGAACAGGCTCACGCGCACCCCCAGGGCCTTGCACTCGGCAATCAGCGGCCGCAGGCGCTCGGCGTCGGCGGGGAAGGTCCAGCCGTGATCGCTGGTGAACTGGCCTTCGGCGTCGGGGACGAAGGTGGCCTGGTGCGGCCGCACCTGGCGGATGAAATCCATCAGGTTGTGGAAGGGGTTGCCCTCGATGTTGTATTCGCGTCCCGGCCAGTCCTGCATCAGGGCAGCGATGTCGTACACGTCCTGGGCGCGGATATGGCGCTCGTCCGGACGCGGATGCACGGTGATGCCATGCGCCCCGGCCTGCAGGCACAGCGTGGCCGCACGCGTGACGCTGGGGATGCCCAGATGACGGGTATTGCGCACCAGCGCAACCTTGTTGACGTTGACGGAGAGCGCGGTTCGAGTCATGTTTCTAGAGGGACTGAAGATCGACCATCATCTGCCGGGTACGCAGTGTGGCGACCCCGCAATGGTAATGGAGCAGGGCGCGCAGCTGCGGCTTGAGCTCGGCGGACAGTTCGGCGCAGGCCCGCAGCGTGTCGGTAAACGGCGTCCCGGACGCCAGCACCTGCTGCAGCTGCGCCCACTGCATGCCGCTGAGGCCGGCGCGGTCGCTCTCACTGCTCGCGCGCAGCCCTCCCTCCGGCACCAGCGTGTAGCGGGCCTGCGGCTGCAGCGGTGCCAGCGTCAGGGTCTGATGGTCGAGCTGCGGCAGCAGGCCGATTTCGCGCAGCAGCACCAGCTCGAAGGTGCGCAAGGCGGCCTCCAGCACCTCCACGTGATCCGACGCCAGCACCCGCACCACCTGGGCGTAGGCATCGAACAGCGTCGGATGCGGGTCATCCCGCGCCAGCAGGCGCAGCAGCAGCTCGTTCAGGTAGTAGCCGGACAGCAGCGCCTCACCCGTGGGCATCACCTGGCCGCCCAGCCACTCCGCGCTCTTGAGCGTGCGGATTTCGGCCTCGCCACCATAGCTGAGCTGCAGCGGCTGCAGGGGCAACAGCACAGGCCGGAAACTGGAACTCGGTCGTTTGGCTCCCTTCGCCACCAGCGCCAGACGCCCGTGGTTGCGCGTGAAGACCTCCAGGATCAGGCTGGTCTCGCTCCAGTCGTAGTGATGCAGCACGTACGCCGGCTCATCACTGATACGTTTCGTCGCCATCGAGACCACGCAGCGTATGAGATATCGCCCATTCCAGGGCTCCCGCGGAACTGGCTTTGCCAGACCGCTGGGAGCGCCCCCCTCGCGCAGCGGAGGGGGAGTGGCGCAGCGCCGCAAGGCGCGGAGCCCGGGGGGTATCACTCATACCCAAAACTGCGCACGCGGGCTTCGTCGTCGGCCCAGCCGGAACGCACCTTGACCCAAAGCTCCAGAAACACCTTGGCGTCCATGAGCTTCTCCAGCTCCACACGCGCCTCGGTGCCGATGCGCTTGATGCGCTCACCCTGTTCACCGATCACCATGGCCTTGTGACCGTCGCGCTCCACCACGATGGTGGCGGCAATGCGCACCAGGCGCTTGAGCCCTTTCTTGGGCGGCGCCTCCTCCTCGAATTTTTCGATCACCACGGTCGAGGTGTAGGGCAGCTCATCACCCGTGAGGCGGAACAGCTTCTCGCGCACGATCTCGCTGGCCAGGAACTTCTCGCTGCGATCGGTCAACTCGTCCTCGCTGTACCACCAGTCCTGCTCGGGCAGGTATTTTTCGCAGATGCCGAACAGGCGCTCGATGTCCTTGGCGTTCTTGGCCGACATCGGCACGATCTCGGCAAAGGGGTGTCGCTGCTGCATTTCCTGCAGCCAGGGCGCGATTTCTGCCCGGCGGTGCACGGTATCCAGCTTGTTGGCGATCAGCAGTACCGGCACGCCCTCGGCCAGCAGCTTGAGCACGCGCTCGTCGGCCTGGTTGAACTGGCCGGCCTCGACCACGAACAGCACCAGGTCCACATCACCCACGGCACCGAGCACGGTCTTGTTGAGCGCACGGTTCAAGGCATTGGCATGCCGCGTCTGGAAACCCGGCGTGTCGACGAAGACAAACTGGGTCGCCCCCACGGCACGAATGCCGGTGATGCGATGACGCGTCGTCTGCGCTTTGCGCGAGGTGATGCTGATCTTCTGCCCCACCAGGGCATTGAGCAGGGTGGACTTGCCCACGTTGGGCTTGCCGACGATGGCCACGAGGCCGCAGCGATGAGCCGGGCCGGCCGGCAATGAGGTGTCGCTGTTATCCATAGAGCTCAGGCCTTGTCCCGTATTTTGAGGGTCTGCAGCATGACCGCGGCGGCAGCCTGCTCGCCGGCACGACGCGAATTGCCGATACCGCGTTCGCACAGATTCAGCTCCGGCACCTCGCACTCCACATCGAAGGTCTGACGGTGCGCCGCGCCCAGCGTACCCACCACGCGGTACAGCGGCAGCTTGAGCTTGCGTGCCTGCAGCCACTCCTGCAACTCGGTCTTGGCATCCTTGGCACTGGCCTGCATCTGCGGATTGATCTCCACCGCCTGGAACAGGCGATGCACCAGGGCCTGGGCCGCAGGATAGCCCGCGTCCAGGTAGACGGCCCCGATCACGGCCTCCATGGCATCGGCCAGGATGGACGGTCGACGGCTGCCTCCGGATCGCACTTCACCCTCACCCAGGCGCACCACGTCGGACAGGCCCAGCCCCACGGCCAGCTGGTGCAGGGTGTCCTGCTTGACCAGGTTGGCACGGATGCGCGAAAGGTCGCCCTCGGGCAGTGCCCTCAGGCGTTGATACAGAAGATCGGCGACGGCCAGGTTCAGCACCGAATCGCCCAGGAACTCCAGGCGTTCATTGTGATCGGCGGCAAAACTCCGGTGCGTGACCGCGCGCTCCAGCAGGGTCGAATCGGAAAAGGCGTGCTGCAGTCGTTGCTGCAGCGCGGTCAGACCATCAGCCACGCTACTTGGTGCTTCCTTCGTACTTGAGGGTCAGCCAGGCGGGACCGGCCAGATGGATCTCACGCTGGTAGGCAAAGCTCACCACCACTTTGTCGCCGACCTTCGTGACTTCCAGATCCTTGCCGTCGACGGACTTGATATCGTCAATCGCCGCCGCCTTGTCAAAAACCGCGCGCACGTCAGCCACCGTCCCGCCTTCGGCAGCCGCCTTCTTGGCGGCCTTGAAAATCGCCTGGTACTCGATCAGGGTCGGCACCACCTGCGCCAAGATTACCCCGGAAACAGCCAGGATGCCGCCTATGAAGAGCAGCCCAATAAAGGTGATGCCGCGCTGCTCCGACTTCAGTTGCCTAGTCATGATTTCTCCCGAAAACATCTTTGAGATCTCAGTTGAAGGGTCCAATACGCTTGAGATTGCCGAAATTCATCCAGACAAAGAAGGCTTTGCCCACAATATTCTGGTCAGGCACAAAGCCCCAGTAGCGCGAATCCAGCGAATTATCACGATTGTCACCCATCATGAAGTAGTGACCTTCGGGCACCTTGCAGACTACTCCTTCAACGCTGTAGCGGCAACTCTGGCGATAGGGAAAATCACCGATTTCAGCCTCGGAAAATCCGCCGCGACGCTCCCCATCCACGATCATGCGATGGGGTACCTCACCCAGGGTTTCCGCGTACTGCTTGAAGTAGCGCATCGCATCCTCGTCGAAGTACTCTGGCATCTCGCCGTAGGCCACCGGCTGGCCATTGATGGTCAGGCGCTTGTTCAGATAGGCCACCTCGTCACCGGGCACGCCGACGACCCGTTTGATGTAGTCCTGGCTCGGCCGTGGCGGGTAGCGGAACACCATGACATCGCCGCGCTGCGGCTTGTGCCCCTCGATGATCTTGGTGTTGAGCACCGGCAGGCGGATGCCGTAGTAGTACTTGTTTACCAGGATCAGGTCGCCGACCAGCAGGGTCGGCGTCATGGAGCCGGAAGGAATCTTGAACGGCTCGAACAGAAAGGAGCGCAGCAGGAACACCACGACGATGACGGGGAACAGGCCCGCCGTCCAGTCCAGCCACCAGGGCTGCATCAGCAGCTTCTCCTTCGCCTGCCCGAGATCAGCCTCGTCGGCCTTCACGCCCAGCTTTTCCAGCTCGGCGCGTCGATGCAGCGTTTCAGCCTCCAGCCGCGCTGCGGCCGCCTGGCGCTGCGGCAGGAAGTGAAAACGCTCGGCCAGCCAGTACAGGCCGGTAACCACCGAGGCCAGGAACAGCAGCAGGGCAAAGTTGCCTTCGATGGCGCCGAAATACCAGGCACCGATATAGCCGGCAAAAGCCGCCAGCACCATGGAGGTGAGGATCTGCATCATTCCTCCACCTGCAAAATCGCCAGGAAGGCTTCCTGCGGCACTTCCACCGATCCGATCTGTTTCATGCGTTTCTTGCCTGCTTTTTGTTTCTCAAGGAGCTTGCGCTTGCGGGTGATGTCACCGCCGTAGCATTTTGCCAGCACGTTCTTGCGCAGCGCCTTGATGTTCTCGCGCGCGATGATGTTGGCGCCGATCGCGGCCTGGATGGCCACATCGAACTGCTGGCGGCTGATGATCTCGCGCATCTTGGCCGCCACCGCGCGACCACGGTATTGGGACTGGCTGCGGTGCACGATGATGGACAAGGCATCGACCTTGTCGCCGTTGAGCAGGATGTCGACCTTGACCACATCCGACGGCCGGTATTCCTTGAACTCGTAGTCCATGGAGGCATAACCGCGGCTGACGGACTTCAGCTTGTCGAAGAAGTCCAGCACGATCTCACCCAGCGGCAGCTCATAGGTCAGCATGACCTGGCGACCGTGGTAGGCCATGTTCAGCTGCACGCCGCGCTTCTGGTTGGCCAGGGTCATCACGGGGCCCACGTATTCCTGCGGCATGTACAGGTGCACCGTCACGATCGGCTCGCGGATCTCCTGGATCTTGCTCTGCTCGGGCATCTTGGACGGGTTCTCGACCATGATGACCTCGCCGTCACCCTTGAGCACCTGGTAGACCACGCTGGGGGCGGTGGTGATCAGGTCCTGGTCGAACTCGCGCTCCAGGCGCTCCTGCACGATCTCCATGTGCAGCAGGCCCAGGAAGCCGCACCGGAATCCGAAGCCCAGCGCCTGGGACACCTCGGGCTCGAAATGCAGCGAGGCGTCGTTGAGCTTGAGCTTCTCCAGGCTGTCGCGCAGGGCGTCGTACTGGTTGGCCTCGGTCGGATACAGGCCGGCAAACACCTGCGGCTGGATTTCCTTGAAGCCCGGCAGCGGCTCGGTCGCCGGGCCGGCGTTATTGGGCAGCTTCTTTTCCAGCGTCACGGTGTCGCCCACCTTGGCGGCGGTCAGCTCCTTGATGCCTGCGATGATGTAGCCCACTTCTCCCGCCTGCAGCAAATCACGCGGCTGGTTGGCCGGGGTGAACACCCCCAGACTGCCGGCCTCGTAGGCCATGTTGGCAGCCATCAGCTTGATGCGCTCGCCCTTGTGCAGGCGACCGTCGACCACCCGCACCAGCATGACCACGCCGACGTAGCTGTCGAACCAGCTGTCGATGATCATGGCGCGCAGCGGGCCGTCCGGATTGCCTTTGGGTGCCGGAATCCGGGCCACGATGGCCTCCAGGATGTCATCCACGCCCATGCCCGTCTTGGCCGAGCAGGGTATGGCCTCGGAGGCGTCGATGCCGATCACGTCCTCGATCTCCTCCTTGGCACGCTCGGGATCGGCTTGAGGCAGATCCATCTTGTTGAGCACGGGCACCACCTCCACGCCTAGGTCGAGTGCGGTGTAACAGTTGGCGACCGTCTGCGCCTCCACGCCCTGGCTGGCATCGACCACCAGCAGCGCGCCCTCGCAGGCCGACAGCGAACGACTGACCTCGTAGGAGAAGTCCACATGGCCCGGCGTGTCGATCAGATTGAGGTTGTAGACCTGGCCGTCACGGGCCTTGTATTGCAGCGCAGCGGTCTGCGCCTTGATGGTTATCCCACGCTCTTTCTCGATGTCCATGGAGTCGAGCACCTGCGCCTCCATCTCGCGCTCCTCCAGGCCGCCGCAGCGCTGGATCAGGCGATCGGCGAGCGTCGATTTGCCATGATCGATGTGCGCGATGATCGAAAAATTTCTGATGTGCTTCATCAACGAGAACGCTTAAGTACTTGAATTTAAAAAGACGCGGGCAAGAAAAAAGGGCGCGTCGGGTTGTGACGCGCCCTGAACCAACAATCTATGGCAACTGCGATAGTTGGAGCTTCATTGTAGGCAAAAAGGAAGCTCCGTACAGCCAGCAAAATCGCAAATTTCCGTCGTTGCAGCGTCACAACAAGAATTTATCAACAGCTTATCAACAATTTCAAACTCGAATTCTTTGGACAAGTTGTGGGCGATCTGTGGATCCTTTGGGATAAGCCGGCAAATATCCCGCATCGTGGATTTGGACTCAGACAATATGCATGGAATGCCCGACCAAGCCTGCGCATTCTAACCAATTTATCGAAGTTTCATCGAAAAGTCAGTAAACACAAACTTATTTTCAACACGAATCCGCCTCGGATCCCATCAAAAAAAATTTTTGGTCTGGCAGAAATCACACAAAAGCCCCCAAACCTGACTCAGGGTTGGGGGCGACGTGGCAGTCTCAGCCCTGGGGGCGGATGACGGCGTACTGCGCCCAGTCGCCGCGACGCAACAGGACATTCACCGGCTTGCCCTTGTCCAGCTTGGACAAGACGCTCTCGAACTCGCGCACATTCGTCACTTCGACATTCGCCACCGCCAGAATCACATCGCCTTCGCGCAATCCGGCCCGGGCCGCCGCGTCGACAGCGGACTCCACGCGCACGCCGCCCTTGAGCTTGAGCTCCTTCTTCTGAGCGTCGCTGAGATCGCTGACCGTCAGGCCCAGCGTGGGCGCGGTGCCGATACGCGACTTCTCTTCCCGCCCTTTGCGTACCACCGGCTTCTCGGCCTCGAACTCGCCAATGGTCACGGTCAGCTCCTTGCTCGCGCCACGGCGGAACACCGTCAGTGTGCTGCGCGTGCCCGGCTTGACGTTGCCCACCATGCGCGGCAGGTCGGTCGACTTCTCGATCGCCTTGCCTTCAAAGCGGACAATGATGTCGCCGGCTTCCACGCCAGCCTTTTCGGCCGGCGAACCAGCCTCCACGCCCCGGACCAGCGCCCCCTGCGGCTTGCCCAGGCCAATGGCCTCCGCCACTTCCTTGGTGACCTGGTCGATCTGCACGCCGATGCGGCCCCGCGTCACGCGCCCCGTGGCGCGCAGTTGGTCGCTGACCCGGATGGCCTCGTCGATCGGAATGGCAAAGGCAATGCCCATATAGCCGCCGGAGCGGGAATAGATCTGGCTGTTGATGCCCACCACCTCGCCGCGCAGGTTGATCAGGGGGCCGCCCGAATTGCCGGGGTTGATGGCCACGTCGGTCTGGATCAGCGGCAGGTAATCGCCCGTGTCGCGCTGCTTGGCGCTGACGATGCCCGCCGTCACGGTGTTCTCCAGTCCGAAGGGCGAACCGATGGCCATCACCCATTCGCCCACCTTCAGACGACTGATGTCACCGATCTTCACAGCCGGCAGGCCAGTGGATTCGATCTTTACCACGGCCACGTCGGTGCGTTTGTCGGCACCGACGATGCGGGCCTTGAACTCGCGCTTGTCGGTCAGGGTGACGATGACCTCGTCCGCGCCATCCACCACATGCGCATTCGTCATGATGTAGCCGTCCGCGGAAAGGATGAAACCCGAGCCCACGCCGCGCGGCTGCTCCTCGGGCTGCGGCGTGCCAGGACGCGGCGCCTGGCGTGGCACATTGGGCGGCACCGGCAGGCCGAAGCGTTTGAAGAACTCCAGCATGTCCTCATCCATGCCGTTGTCATCGCCCGCGCGGGCGGTGACCTTCTCCAGCGTGCGGATATTGACCACAGACGGCCCGACCTGCTCCACCAGATCGGTGAAATCCGGCAACCCGCGGTTCTGGGCTACGGCGGCCGGCGCCAGTGACCCGGCCAGCACAAGCAGCAGCAGGGACTGTGCCCCGACGAACAAGGCGCGTTTGAATCGCAGGAAATGGGTAACAACCATCACAGACATGTTGATCCTCAGGTGATCAGTCAATTACAGCAGAAAAGCCGATTCCGCCGGCCTACGCGGACTTATGGAGTGCGCTCCAGCGCCTGGGCGAAGGCCTGCAGGGTCTGCACCGGCACCTCACCCACCAGTGTCAGCCACCAGGGGCCTCCGCGCGCCACCAGGCGCTGCGTCAGGGCGTGGGTGGCGCCCATGCCCTGCAGGCCTTCCTGGGCATGCCGACGCGGCTCAAACGGCTCGATAAACAGCGACACCGAAGCGAGCCCGTCGGAGAACACCCATTGCAGGGCATCCGGTCCGCTGGCGGAAGGACGCCGCAGACAGCTCATGGAGTGAAAGCCCGGCACCTCGCGCGCCAGCCGCCAACCCTCGGCGTCCGGCGTGGTCTTGACCAGCGCGGGCGACACGACCTTGTACCCTTCGGTATTGCCCATCATGCGGCTGAGCTTGTCCATGCTGACCGGTGCATCCAGCTGCAACTCGGAAAAAGCCACCTGCTCCAGCACCCGGGCCTGCTCGTCCAGGGTCTGCAGCTTCAGCACCAACCCGGTACGCTTCTCGCTCCAGATCCGGTAGCCGAAGCGCAGCTTGTCACGAGGCACCAGCCGCACCACGTCGGCCTCGAAGCCGGCCACGCGATCGCTGCCTTGCGCACTCGCGCTGTAGAACTGCTCAATGGAGGCATCGACGGACTTGAGCAGGTGCGGGAAAAGGCCCAGCGCCTCGCGCTTTTCCGCCACAGCCACCCGCGTCTGGGGGCTGAAGGTGATGACCTCGTCGTTGTGCCGGAACGTGGACCGCGGCGCGCCGGTCAATGCGTCTACCCGCTCCATTTGCTGCGTGCCGTCGCAGACATGCCAGACACGGGAACTGGACATGTTGCCGCCCGAGGAAACCACCAGCGTGCCCACATAGGCGCGGCGCCGCGACGCTTCATGCAGACGCAGCAGCCAGTCCGAAATGCCGCGCTCGCCGGCAGGAGCCGCCTGCACCGGCGGCTCGGCCCAGGCCGGCTGCAGCATCGGCAGCACGCTGGCCAGAATCAGGAGACGAAGCAGTAACTTGTGCATGGGAACGGCGAAATCAGCGCGCGGGGCGCTCGAAAGTGGCATTGCGCAGAAAGCCGGCGGGCATCTGCAGGGCCGAAGTCCCGCCCTGCTGCTGGTGCGCCGCAATCAGTTGGTCCAGCTGAGGATCCCGGATCATGACCGGCACCTCCGCACTCGCCAGCTGGGTTGTCTGCGCCGCAGCGGACACCGGTCGCGCCGATCGTGCCAGCTGCACGCCCGCCCCCTCGTCGCGCAAGGCGGTCGCGAACTGCCAGCCCAGCATGGCCACCGCAGCGAGCGAGCACAGTCCCGCCGCCAGTTTCCAACGCCAGACGCTGTCGTTGGCGCTGGGCCGGGGCAGCTGTCGCGTCAGGTGGGCCACGGAGCGGCGCGGCGCGGAGGCCTCGTCGCGCAGCCGTTGGCGCAGCCCTGCCAGAAAGGCCGGATCGTGCGGCTGCAGTGGTGCACTGGCACCGGAACGCATGACATCACCCACCAGGTGGTAGGTGTGCCAGCGCATCTGTGCCTCCTCATCGGCGCGCAGGACATCCAGCGCCCGGGCCAGTTCGTCGCCCTGCAGCTCGCCATCGGCCAGCGCCGAGGCCAGTTCACGCGTGTCTGCGGAATTCTCTTGCCTGGTCTTGTCCATGTCTGCTCCTACCAACGTTTGCCGCTCTGGTGCTCCAGCAAAGGACGCACCCGCACGGATATCGCTTCGCGCGCCCGGAAGATGCGCGAACGCACCGTGCCGATGGGGCACTGCATCACCGCGGCAATATCCTCATAACTCAGGCCCTCGATTTCCCGCAAGGTGACGGCCTGGCGCAGGTCCTCGGGCAAGGCCTCCAGCGCCGCCTGCACCGCAGCGGCGATCTCCCGTGCAGCCAGCAGGGTTTCGGGCGTCTCTTCGCCTATTGGTTCGTTGCCGGGCCGAAAAGTTTCATCCTCGTCCGCCGTCTCGGGGCGCAG
>JAJZUZ010000034.1:12660-16505 GCA_021845965.1 Pseudomonadota bacterium
AAACCGCGCGTCAGACGCGCTTGAACACCAGGGTGCCGTTGGTTCCGCCGAAGCCGAAGTTGTTCTTCACCGCGACGTTGATCTTGACGTCACGCGCCGTGTTGGCGCAGTAGTCCAGATCGCATTCCGGATCCTGGTTGAAGATATTGATGGTCGGCGGGCTCTTCTGGTGGTGCACTGCCAACACCGTGAAGATCGATTCGATGCCACCAGCGCCGCCGAGCAGGTGGCCGGTCATGGACTTGGTCGAGTTCACGACGACCTTCTTCGCGTGGTCACCCAGCGCGGCCTTGATGGCATTGGACTCGTTGATGTCGCCCAGCGGCGTGGAGGTACCGTGCGCATTCAGGTAATCGACCTGGTCGGCATTGACGCCGGCATTGCGCAGCGCACCCAGCATGGCGCGGCGCGGGCCGTCCATGTTGGGCGCCGTCATGTGGCCGGCATCGGCACTCATGCCGAAGCCGCTCAGCTCGGCATAGATCCTGGCGCCACGCTTCCTGGCGTGCTCGTACTCTTCCAGCACCATCACACCGGCGCCTTCACCCAGCACAAAGCCATCGCGGTCCTTGTCCCAGGGGCGCGAGGCCGTCTTCGGATCGTCGTTGCGGGTCGAGAGCGCGCGCATGGCGGCAAAGCCACCCACACCCAGCGGGGAAACAGTCGCTTCAGCGCCGCCGGCGATCATGACGTCGGCGTCACCGTACTCGATCAGACGGCCGGCTTCGCCTATGCTGTGCAGGCCGGTGGTGCAGGCCGTCACGATGGCCAGGTTCGGTCCCTTGAATCCGTAGCGCATCGACACATGCCCGGAGATCATGTTGATGATGGACGCCGGGACAAAAAAGGGCGAAATCCGGCGCGGGCCACGGCTGGTGTACTCGGCGTGCGTCTCTTCGATCAGTGGCAGGCCGCCGATGCCGGAGCCAATCAGGCAGCCAATACGCACCTGTTCTTCTTCACTCAGGGCCTCGCCCGTGGGCAGGCCCGAGTCTTCCACCGCCTGCACCGCCGCGGCGATGCCGTAATGGATGAAGGTGTCCATCGTGCGCGCTTCCTTGGCGCCGATGTACTTCTCCAGTTCGAAACCCTTGACCTCGCCAGCAATCTTGCAGGCGAAATTGCTGGCATCGAACTTGGTGATCAGGTCGATGCCGGACTTGCCTGCGAGCAGGCTGGCCCAGGATTCAGCTACGGTATTGCCAACCGGGCTGATACAGCCCAGACCTGTGACGACAACGCGACGACGGGACATAGATTCAGTACTGGCTAGGGGAATTGGGGCCGCTGCAAGCGATGCGCCGACCGGCTCCGCTTGCAGGGCAGGCGGCACGGCGAGGGCCTGCCGCAGTGCGCCGTCAGGCTTTCTGGTGCGCCTTGGCGTAGTCGATGGCGTTTTGCACCGTGGTGATCTTCTCGGCGTCTTCGTCCGGGATCTCGATGCCGAACTCGTCTTCCAGAGCCATCACCAGTTCCACGGTGTCCAGGGAGTCGGCGCCCAGATCAGCCACGAAGGCTTTCTCATTGGTCACCTGAGACTCTTCCACACCGAGTTGTTCGGCAATGATTTTTTTGACGCGTGCTTCGATATCGCTCATGTGTTCCCTCAAAGGGTTGTAAATGAATCCGTGATTTTAGCCGGCCCGGAAAAAGGGTTTACCCGGATCGGCGGCCGTACGGATGACTCGGCCGGAAAACTGTTTACATATGCATGCCGCCGTTGACGTGCAGCTCCTGCCCGGTCACATAGCCCGCGTGCGGCGAGGCCAGATAGGCCACGGCGTGGGCGATATCAGCCGGTTTGCCCAGGTGCCCCAGCGGGATCTGGCCGAGCAAGGCCTTTTGCTGCTCCTCGGGCAGCTGCGCCGTCATGTCGGTCTCGATGAAACCTGGCGCGACACAGTTGACCGTGATGTTGCGCGAACCGAGCTCACGCGCCAGGGCGCGGGTCATGCCGGCCACACCGGCCTTGGCAGCCGCGTAGTTGGCCTGACCGGCGTTGCCGGAGGCGCCCACCACCGAGGTGATGCTGATGATGCGGCCGTAGCGCTGCTTCATCATGGGCCGGATGACGGCCCGGCTGAGCCGGAAGACGGCCTTGAGGTTGGTATCCAGCACCTCATCCCACTCGC
This sequence comes from Pseudomonadota bacterium, assembly GCA_021845965.1. Classification (GTDB taxonomy): domain Bacteria; phylum Pseudomonadota; class Gammaproteobacteria; order Burkholderiales; family Burkholderiaceae_C; genus Hylemonella. The sequence goes on from JAJZUZ010000034.1 coordinate 14,793, forward strand.
CGTCCTTCATGCGCATGGCCAGGTTGTCGCGGGTGATGCCGGCGTTGTTGATCAGCACGTGCAGGCCGCCGTGCTGCTTGACGATGGTATCGATCAGGGCCTCGCAGCCCTCGGCGTCATTCACGTTGAGCCGGACGCCACGGCAGCCGTTGAAGGGGGCCAGCGCCGCGCTGACCTTCTGCGCACCGTCGTCGCTGGTGGCGGTACCGATCACCTGCAGGCCGCGATGAGCCAGCTCGTGGGCGATCGCTGCACCGATGCCGCGGGAAGCACCCGTCACCAGGGCCACCTGGCCTTCGAATTTCATTTCACTCATTGGAGCGCTCCTTTCACTTCCGCCAGTGTGGCAGGGTCGAACAATGCCATGCCAGCCAGCTCGGGATCGATGCGTTTGACCATGCCGGCCAGCACTTTGCCGGGGCCACACTCCACGATGTGCGTGATGCCGTGCGACTTGATGGCCTGCACGCACTCCACCCAGCGCACCGGCCCGAAGGCCTGGCGATACAGGGCGTCGCGGATGCGGTCGGCGTCAACCTCCACCGCCACGTCGATATTGTTGATCAGGGTGATCTGCGGCTCGCCCAGCTCTACCTCTTCCAGCCGCTGGCGCAGCTTCTCGGCCGCGGGCTTCATCAGGCTGGAGTGAAAGGGCGCGGACACCGGCAAGGGCAGCGCACGCTTGGCCCCGTTGGCCTTGAGCACCTCGCAGGCCTTGTCCACCGCCGCCTTGGAGCCGGCGATCACGGTCTGGGCCGGATCATTGAAGTTCACTGCCTCGACGACTTCGTTGGAACCTGGGCCGAAAGACTGCGCCGCCGAGGCACACCCGGCAATCACCTTGGCGGCATCCATGCCGAGGATGGCCGCCATGGCGCCGGTGCCCACGGGCACAGCCTCCTGCATGGCCTGGGCGCGGAAACGCACCAGCGGCACAGCCTGGCTCAGTGTGAGCACACCGGCCGCGACCATGGCCGAATACTCGCCCAGCGAATGGCCGGCCACCGCCTTCGGGGCCTCGCCGGTTTCCGCCATCCAGACGCGATAGGCGGCCACACCAGCCACCAGCATCACCGGCTGGGTGTTGGTGGTCAGGGCCAGTGTTTCCTTGGGGCCGTCCTTGATCAGCTGCGCCAGGTTTTCCCCCAGCGCCTCGGACGCCTCGTGCAGCACCTCGCGCACTTCAGGGTGGTCACCCCAGGCGTCGAGCATGCCGACCGACTGCGAGCCCTGGCCGGGGAAGACAAAAGCAAACGGTTTCATCGTGTGGTCTCGGATGATGGTCTGTGATGGACTGGTTGTCGGGCTCCCACGCGGACGACGCGCGGGAGCGGGGGCACTACATTTTCAGCAGAACCGCGCCCCAGGTGAAGCCGCCGCCCACCCCTTCGAGCATGACCAGATCGCCCTTCTTGACGCGGCCGCTGCGCACGCCGGCATCCAGCGCCAGCGGAATCGAGGCCGCCGACGTGTTGCCGTGCTGATCCACGGTCACGATCACCTTGTCCATGGACAGCTTCAGCTTCTTGGCCGTACTCTGCATGATGCGGATGTTGGCCTGGTGCGGGATCAGCCAGTCCAGATCAGCGTCCTGCTTGCCGGCCTTGGCCAGCGCGGCGCGCGCGGCATCCTCCAGCACGCCCACGGCGAGCTTGAAGACCGCCTGGCCGTCCATCTTGAGCAGAGGATCCCCCAGCACATCACCGCCGGACA
>JAJZUZ010000247.1 GCA_021845965.1 Pseudomonadota bacterium
AAGTTGAAGGGGTCCATGCCCATGTCCAGCAGGCGGGTGATGGACTCCGGCGCCGAATTGGTGTGCAGGGTGGAGAACACCAGGTGGCCGGTGAGCGAGGCTTCCACGCCCATGGACACGGTTTCCTTGTCGCGCGACTCGCCGACCATGATGATGTCCGGGTCGGCACGCAGGAAGGCGCGCATCACGAGGGCGAAGTCGATGCCGGCCTTCTTGTTGATCTGCACCTGGCGCAGGCCCTTCTGCGTGATTTCCACCGGGTCCTCGGCCGTCCAGATCTTGGTTTCCGGCGTATTCAGGAACTTCAGGATGGAGTGCAGGGTGGTGGTCTTGCCGGAACCGGTGGGGCCGCAGACGTAGAACAGGCCATAGGGCTTGCTGACCGTCTTCTCCAGGTTCTCGCGGTTATGCGGCGTCAGGCCCAGCTTCTCCAGCGGAATCGGCTCGCCCGAGGCCAGGATACGCATGACCACGTCTTCCACACCGCCGGCCGACGGTATGGTGGCCACGCGCAGCTCGATGTCCAGCGGGCCGTACTTCTTGAATTTGATCTTGCCGTCCTGCGGCTTGCGGCGCTCGGAGATGTCGAGGTCGCACATGATCTTCAGGCGCGTGACCATGGCCTGGCGGAAGTGCGCCGGCACCTCGATGTAGGGCACCAGCGTGCCGTCGATGCGGAAGCGGATGCCTGTCTTGAGCTTGCCCGGCATGGGCTCGATGTGGATATCGGAGGCCTTCTGATGGTAGGCGTCGACGATGACCTTGTTGACGAACTTGACCAGTTCGTTGTCGGCGGCGGCGGATTCCAGCGAATCGTCGTTTTCGTCGTCGCCCAACGGACCGCCCATGTCGGCCAGCAGCTGGTCAATCGATGTGCTGTCCACCTGCGCACCGAACAGCTGCTCCAAGGTTTTCTCGAACTCGGTCTGGGTGGTGACGCGGTAGGCGAACTTGTGGATGCGCGGAAACACCTGCGGCACCACGCGCGCGCCGCGCGTCGCCTCCGGGTCCACACACATGATGACCAGGCCCTCGGGCGATTCCTCCAGCGGGATCCAGCCCTGCCCTTCGGCAAACTCGCGCTTGAGCGAGCCGTGCAGCAGTTCCGACCGGATGCGCCCGGGATTGAATGCCTCGTACGGTACGCCGAAGAACTTGGCCAGCGAGGGACCGATCTGTGCCGGCGTGATCTGGTGCTTGCTCATCAGCAGGTGTTCGACCGGCTGCCCTTCATTGCGCGCCTCCTGCACGCAGTCCTGCAGCTCGGTGCCGGTGATCAGGCCATCGGCCACGAGGCCGTCGTACTTGGTGGCGCGGATGCGCTGCGGCTCGTCGGCCTTGTGCATGCGCTGGCGGATGGCGGTTGCCAGCGTCTTCGACAACTGGATGACGCCCTTGACGTCCAGCTCGCTGAAGGGCTGGTCCGCCTTGTTGTTGATGACCTGCAGCACGCCATAGAGATTGCCGCCCTCGAGAATGGGCGACACCAGCATCTGCTTGGTGCGGTAGCCGGAGCGCTTGTCCACCTCCTTGAGAAAGGTCAGCTGCGGGTGGATCTGCTTGAGCGCCTCGTCATCGTAGACATCAGCCAGGTTCAGCAGCTTGCGGCTGAACGCCACATAACCGGCGATGCTTTGCGGGCTGATCGGCAGCTTGAGTTCGCGGCTGCTGTTGAGTCCGGTCTTGATCGTGGAGACGATGGACGTGTCGTCCTCGCTGATGGCGTACAGCGTCAGGCGATCTGCGTTGAACAGCTTGCAGATCTCCGGGCTCACCTCCAGCATGATCTGCTCGACGTTCTCGGTCTCGTGGATGCGCAACACCACCTGCTTGAGTTGTCGCACGAACAAGGCCTCGAAGGTCTTGTCACGCTTGTCCGATGCCGGCTGCTGGGAATCCGCGAAGGGCGGCTCCGGCGGGTTGCCCGAGCCTGGCGGTTTCATGACTGCGCTCATAGTTCAAACTCCTGCCCTGCCTGCAGCCAGCGGATGTCGTGGCTGATGCCTTGCTTCGCGGAACGTCCGCTCTCCAGCTGGCGTATCTCCGACATGATCAATTCCGTTTCAGCCGGCTTGGTGTGCGTGATGTAGATCGGATAACGGCGATTCGCAGCAATCTGCTCCAGCTCCCGCGCCAGCACGGCCGGCGACAGATGCAGGCTCGTCGCCGCCAGCTGGCTCTCACGGCTGCTGAAGGCCGTCTCGATCACCAGCATACGGACGTCCAGCTGATTGATCCGCCGCCAGAAGGCGGGATTGGGCCCGGTATCGCCGCTGAAGACCCAGCAGGCCTGGTCCGCGCTGACCGCATAGCCGACCGCGGGCACGGTGTGGACCGCGGGCAGCACCTCGATCTGCTTGCCGCCGATCTCCAGCACCTGGCCCACCGCAAGCTCGTGGAAGCGGATGAACGGTGATTGCGCACTCGGCAGGCGGGTGAAGTCGGGCCAAATGACGTCGTTGAACAGATGTGTCTTCAGCGCCGCAATGGTGCCGGCCAGCGCGTGCACCTGTACCGGGTTGTCGCGTCGCGCGGCGATGGCATCGAGCATCAACGGCAGCGCAGCCACATGATCCAGGTGGGCGTGCGTGAGAAGCACATGATCCACGCCCAGCATCTCTTCCAGCGTCAGGTCGCCCACGCCGGTGCCGGCGTCGACCAGGACATCGCCGTCGATCAGGAAGGACGTGGTACGGCACTCCCTGGCGATGGCGCCCGAGCAGCCCAGTACACGCACCTTCATGACCACTCCTTTGTCCGGCCTTGCCCGAGTGGGGGAGCCAGACTCAGTTCTGAATAAACTGCATTTTCGTGCCGGCCAGTTCGATCACGTCGCCGCTCTTGAGCGCCACCGGCTCCGAGGAGATCGGCGCACCGTTGAGCAGGGGAGTCTCCGCCCCCTCGACGTGGGCCACCACGAACCCGTTCTGGCGGCGGGTGATGGAAGCCACGGCCACGCCGGGCTTGCCCACCGTGGTCACCACCTTGGTCAGCGGCACCTCGCGGCC
>JAJZUZ010000248.1 GCA_021845965.1 Pseudomonadota bacterium
GAGTCCATCCCATCAATCGAGAGCGGATCGCCTACGGATCCCGCTCATCTCCAACGTTGGACGTCCGGTTTCTTAGCCTCCGACCGGCTGCTATGGGTCGTCTCCAGCCCTCCGCTCCACCATCCTCGAAATCCGAACGCTTCACAAAGCATCCAGTCGCCAATCCGGTTGGAAGTAATATGAGACATCGTTCATACGCCCAAGGATCCTCATGGCAAATCTGGCAGCTCTGCTGAAATCGGAAATCTCGCGCATCGCGCGCAGGGAGGTGCGCACACAGACCCAGGCTTTCAAGAAGGCGTCGGCGCATTACCGTGCTGACATCGCTGCCCTGAAGAGACGAGTCGCCAGCCTGGAGTCGGCGCTCAACAAGCTGGCCAGGACCAGCCAGCGTGCCCAGAAGCCGGTCGAGGAGACGGAGTCGCAGTCCTTGCGCTTCCGGGCCGGTGGCTTCGCCACCCTGCGCAAGAAGCTCGATCTCTCAGCGGCGGAGATGGGCCGGCTGCTCGGTGTCTCCGCCCAGTCGGTCTATCACTGGGAAAGCGGCAAATCCAGGCCGCGGGCCGGTCAGCTGGCGGCCATTGCGCAAGTGCGCAAGCTGGGCAAGCGGGAGGCGGCCGCGCGCCTGGCGCAGGAGCGTTGACCCGGGCCGCCTGGGGCAAACCGTCCTGCCAGGAAGAAAAACGGGGCCGCGTGGCCCCGTTTCACTTGATGCAGCGGAAGATTACATGCCGCTGTAGTTCGGCCCGCCGCCGCCTTCGGGCGTGACCCAGACGATGTTCTGCGTCGGGTCCTTGATGTCGCAGGTCTTGCAGTGCACGCAGTTCTGCGCGTTGATCTGCAGGCGGTCGCTGCCGTCGTCGTTCTTGACGAATTCGTACACACCGGCGGGGCAGTAGCGCTGTTCGGGGCCGGCGAACTTCGCCAGGTTCACGGCCACCGGCACGCTGGCGTCCTTCAGCGTCAGGTGGGCCGGCTGGTCCTCGGCGTGGTTGGTGTTGCTGATGAACACGCTGGAGAGGCGGTCAAAGGTCAGCTGGCCGTCCGGCTTGGGATAGGCGATGGGCTGGCACTCGGCGGCGGGCTTGAGGCGCGTGTGGTCGGCCTCCTTGCGGTGCACGGTCCACGGCGGGGTCTTGATGCCGATCCGCGGCAGGAACCATTGTTCGATGCCGGTCATGATGGCGCCGACCAGGTTGCCCTTCTTGAACCACTGCTTGAAGTTGCGCGACTTGTCCAGCTCCTCGTACAGCCAGCTCTGCGCGAAGGCCACCGGGTAGGCGTTGAGTTCGTCATGGGCGCGGCCGCCAGTGATGGCGTCGTACAGCGCCTCGGCGGCCAGCATGCCGCTCTTGATGGCGGCGTGGCTGCCCTTGATGCGGCTGGCGTTCAGGTAGCCGGCATCGCAGCCCACCAGGGCGCCGCCCGGGAAGATGGTCTTGGGCAGGGACAGCAGGCCGCCGGCCGTGATGGCACGCGCGCCGTAGCCGATGCGCTTGCCGCCTTCAATATGTTTGCGGATGGCCGGGTGGGTCTTCCAGCGCTGCATTTCCTCGAAGGGGCTCAGGTAGGGGTTCTGGTAATCCAGACCGGTGACGAAGCCCAGCGTGATCTTGTTGCCTTCCAGGTGGTAGAGGAAGCCGCCGCCATAGGTGCTGTTGTCCATGGGCCAGCCGGCGGTGTGGACCACCAGGCCGGGCTTGGCCTGCTCGGCCGGCACTTCCCACAGTTCCTTGATGCCGATGGCGTAGCTCTGCGGGTCCTTGCCCTCGTCCAGCTTGTATTTCGCGATGAGCTGCTTGCCCAGGTGGCCGCGCGCGCCCTCGGCAAACACGGTGTACTTGGCGTGCAGTTCCATGCCGAGCTGGAAGCCGTCGTGCGGCTGGCCGTCCTTGCCGATGCCCATATTGCCGGTGGCCACGCCCTTGACGGAGCCGTCCTCGTTGTACAGCACCTCGGCGGCCGTGAAGCCGGGGAAGATCTCCACGCCCAGGGCCTCGGCCTGCTCGCCCAGCCACTTGGTCAGGGCACCCAGGCTGATGACGTAATTGCCTTCGTTGTGGAAGCAGTCGGGCACCAGGAGGTTGGGGGTGCGGCGCGCGCCGGTCTCGGACAGGAAGAGCACGTCGTCGCCGGTGACGGCCTGGTTCAGCGGGGCGCCGAGCTCCTTCCAGTTGGGGAAGAGCTCGTTGATGGCGCGCGGGTCCATGACGGCGCCGGAGAGGATGTGGGCGCCTGGCTCGGAGCCTTTCTCCAGCACGACGACCGACACGTCCTGGCCCTTCTCGGCGGCCAGCTGCTTGAGGCGGATGGCGGTGGACAGGCCGCCGGGGCCGCCACCGACGACGACCACGTCGTACTCCATGGCTTCGCGGGGGCCGTACTGGGCAAGGATTTCTTCGTTGGTCATGGCGGCTGCTTTCCTTGGAAGTCGCTTGATAATGAGGGCGCAATCTTAGGCGCCGGCCCGCGAGCGGGCCTGTCGGATTCGCGACTGATTTTAGTGCGATTTCGCCACAAAATAGAACGGTCGTTCGTTTTTATCTGGTATTCATCGAAAGGGCCCCGCCATGGCGTACAGCATCGATCTTTCCGGCCGCGTGGCCTTCATCACCGGCGCCTCCGGCGGCCTGGGCGCGCAGTTCGCGCGCACGCTGTCGCGCGCCGGCGCGGCCGTGGTGCTGGCGGCACGCCGCACGGAGAAGCTCAAGGAGCTGCGGGCCCAGATCGAAGGCGAGGGCGGTGACGCCCACGTGGTGGAGCTGGACGTGACCGACGTGGCGTCGATCAAGTCCGCCGTGGCGCATGCCGAGACCGAGGTGGGCTCGATCGACATCCTCATCAACAATTCCGGTGTCAGCACCACCCAGCGCCTGGTGGATGTGACGGAAGAGGATTACGACTACGTGCTGGGCACCAACACCCGGGGCGCCTTCTTCGTGGCGCAGGAAGTGGGCAAGCGCATGCTGGCGCGTGCCAAGGG
>JAJZUZ010000249.1 GCA_021845965.1 Pseudomonadota bacterium
AGCGGTGCCGCGTCCGGGCTGGTCTGCAGCACCTCGCGCACGCCGTTGCGCAGCAGCACGGCTTCGCCGAAGCCGGTCTCCACCAGGCGCACGCCGTCGATCACCATCGCGCCGGCCGGGTAGGCCTGCGGCGCCCTGCCGTCGATGCCGATCAGCGCCGCGCCGGCCTTGGCTCCGCCGCCGATCACGCCCCACAGCCGAAATCGCGTGGAGGCCGCCACCACGTGGGGCGCCGGAAACAGGCGCGCGGCACCGGAGGCCAGGGCGTTCCAGTCGGGCAGCGCCAGCGGTGCGGGCGCCGCCTCATGGGCATCCCTCCAGATGCGCAGGCCCCAGTGCACGGCCACGCTTGCGCAGGCCATGGCCAGCAGGTAGGCGGCCAGCAGGGCCGCCAGGCGTGCCCGATCCAGGCGTCTTCGGCCGGGCAAGGAGTCTGGGGTCAGGGCCATGGCGGGTCTACTTCACCAGGTTGTTCATCTGGATGATGGGCAGCATCACCGCCAGCACGATGGTCATGACCATCAGGCCCATGCCCAGGATCAGCAGCGGCTCGAGGATGGTGACCAGGGTGAAGGCGCGGCGCTGGACTTCCTGGGCGTGCTGCGCGGCGGCGCGCTGCAGCATCTCCGGCAGCGTGCCCGTCTGCTCTCCCAGGCGGATGAAGGTGATCAGCACCGGCGGATAGCGACGGTGCAGGCTCAGCGCCGAGGCCAGCGAGGAGCCTTCGCGCACCAGCGCGAGGGCCTCCTGCGCATCGGCCTTGAGCACGCTGTTGGAGACGGTATCGATGGCCGCCTGCAGCGCGCGCAGGATGGGCACCCCGGCGCCGCTGAGAATGGCCAGCGTGGAGGCGAAGCGCGCCGTGTTCAGCCCGCGGACCAGGCGGCCGAGCTGCGGAACCCGCAACAGCGCCGCGTGCACCGCCGCGCGGGGCCCGGGAACGCGCAGTGCCTGGCGCAGCAGCAGCGCGGCGCCTCCCAGCGCCAGCGCCAGCAGCCAGCCCCAATGGCGGATGAAGCCGCTGACGGCGATGAGCATCACCGTCAGCAGCGGAAGCTTCTGGTGTGCGCCCTGGAACACCCCGACCACCTGCGGCACCACGTAGGTCAGCAGCAGCACCACCACGGCGATGGCCACCAGCACGACGATCACCGGGTAGGCCACTGCCTGCAGCAGCTTGGAGCGCAGCTGCTGGCTGCTTTCCAGGTAATCGGCCAGGCTGCCCAGCACGGCGCCCAGGTCGCCGCTGTCCTCGCCGGCCGACACCAGCGCCCGGTAGACCTCGGAAAACTCGCGCGGATGGCGGGACAGCGCCGCGCTGAGACTGTGCCCGCCGCCCACCTCGCTCTTCACCGCCTGCAGCAGGTCGGCCACCTCGGCGCGGTCGGCGTCCTCGGCCAGCGCCCCCAGCGCACGCTCCAGGGGCAGGCCGGACACCAGCAGCCCCGACAGCTGCCGGGTCAGCAGCGCCAGCTCCTGCGCGTTCATGCGCCGGCGCGCGAAGCGCCGGGTACCCACCGGCGCACCCTCGGCGGCGATGGCGTCCACCTGCAGCGGAATCAGACCGCGCGAACGCAGCAGCGAGCGCGCGCCGCGCGCGCTGTCGGCCTCCAGCACGCCGCGCTGCTCGGCGGCGGCGGCGTCCAGCGCGACGAATCGGTAGGCGGGCATGGCGGCGTGCTCCGGGCTCTCTGGGCTATTCGCGCGTCACGCGCAGCAGTTCGGCCAGAGAGGTCTGGCCCGATTCCACCCAGCGCATGCCGTCCTCGCGCATGCTGCGCATGCCGGCGGTCGTGGCCAGGCGCCGCAGCTCGGCCTCGGCCGCACCTTCGTGCACGGCGGCGCGCAGCGCATCGTCGGCCTCCAGCAGCTCGAACACGCCGGTGCGCCCGCGGTATCCCGTGTGGTTGCAGGCCGGGCAGCCGTCGGCGATGAAACCGCTGCCTTCGGGCGAGGGCTTGCGGCATTGCGTGCACAGCATGCGCACCAGGCGCTGGGCCAGCACCCCCAGCAGCGAGGAGGCGAGCAGGAAGGGCTCGACCCCCATGTCGATCAGGCGGGTGACGGCCGAGGGCGAGTCGTTGGTGTGCAGCGTGGCCAGCACCAGGTGCCCGGTCAGCGAGGCCTGGATGGCGATCTGCGCGGTCTCGAAATCGCGGATCTCCCCGATCATCACGATGTCCGGGTCCTGGCGCAGGATGGCGCGCAGCGCCCGCGCGAAACTCAGCTCGATGCGCGGATTGACCTGGGTCTGCCCGATGCCCGGCAGGTCGTACTCCACCGGGTCCTCGACGGTCATGATGTTGAGCTCCGCCGAGTCCAGGCGCGCCAGCGTCGAGTACAGCGTGGTGGTCTTGCCGCTGCCGGTCGGGCCGGTGACCAGCAGCAGTCCGTGCGGGTGACGCACCAGCGTGTCGAAGCGCTCGAGCATGGGGGCCGACATGCCCACCGCGCGCAGGTCCAGGCGCGCGGCCGACTTGTCCAGCAGGCGCAGCACCGCGCGTTCGCCGTGCGCGCAGGGCAGCGTGGACACGCGCACGTCCAGCGCGCGCCCGCCGATGCGCAGCGAGATGCGTCCGTCCTGCGGCAGCCGCTTCTCGGCGATGTCCAGCTGGGCCAGAATCTTCACGCGGGAGATCAGCGCCGCGTGCAGCGCCTTGTTGGGCCGCACCACGTCGTGCAGCGTGCCGTCGACGCGGAAGCGCACCACCGAGAAGGTCTCGAAGGGCTCGACGTGGATGTCGCTGGCGCCGTCGCGCGCGGCCTGGGTGAACAGCGCGTTGAGCATGCGGATGATCGGCGCGTCGTCGGCCGTCTCCAGCAGGTCCTCCACCGCCGGCAGGTCCTGCAGCAGGCGCGAGAGGTCCACGTCGCCCTCGACCTCGCTGACCACCTCGGCGGCGCTTCCATCGCGCTGCGCGTAGGCGGCGCCGATGCGCTCGAGCAGCTCATCCT
>JAJZUZ010000250.1 GCA_021845965.1 Pseudomonadota bacterium
CCGGCATGGGCGGCGTAGTCTTCGCCGCCGCACCACAGCGGCGCGCGGCGCACCGCAAAGCGCCTGCGCCCCCAGACCAGCCCGAGCGGCAACAGCGCCAACAGCGGCACGGCCAGCACCAGCATGGTCGGGGAGATGAAGGCAAACCCCGCCGACAGCGGGACCAGCAGCCAGCCGTGGGTCATTTGCCGTGCAGCATTCGCGGCGGGCCAGGCGGCTTGTTGCATCAGCGGCAGCCACCACACCAGGGTCACGGCGAACACCGGCACGGCCAGGCCGGTGATGAGCACGGAGAACCTTTGCAATGCCGTCAGTTTCGTCTGGTGCTTCTGATGTTGCGCGGAGTGTTCCTCGTTCTGCCCCAGCAGGCCGACGCCGAACAGCTTGACCATGGTCGCCAGGGCGATGGCGGCGGTCAGCGCCAAGCCCGCTCCGGCCAGCGCCAGGGCGATGCGCGAGCCGTCGCCTTTCAAGGTGAAGTCGTGGAACAGGGCCTGGAACAAGTACCACTCGCTCACAAATCCGGCGGTGGGCGGCATGGCGGCCAGGCTCATGGCGGCGAACACCGCACCCAGGCCGAGGGTGAGCGGGGCATGGCGCAGGATGGCGTTTTGCCGCAGATGATGGTTGCCCTGCAGCGCGGCGGCTGAATCGGCCGTGAGAAACAGGCTGCCCTTGGCCAGGCTGTGGCCCATGAGGTGAAGCATGCCCACCGTCCAGGCCAGCGCCGACAGCATGTCCTGGCCACCGGCGCGGAAAATCAGCGCCGCACCCAGCGCGGTGACGGCCACGCCGGCGTTCTCGGCGGAAGAAAACGCCAGTAGCCGTCGCCAGTCGTTTTGCTGGAAGGCGTAGAGGATGGCGAGGATGGCGGTGAACGTGCCCGCGGCCAGCACCACCACACCGAAGCCCGCCAGCCAGGGCGGGTTGCCCATCCATTGCAGCAGCGCACGGCCGAGCGCGAAGTAGGCGGCGTTCAGGATGATGCCCGACATGAGCGCGCCGGTGGAACCGCTGCCGCTGCCGTAAGCCCCCGGATACCACTCGTAAAACGGCAGCAGCCCGAGCTTGGCGCCGAAACCCGCCAGCCACAGCAGGCCGAGGACGATGGCCGGGGCCACGCCCCATCCGGCCCACTGCTGGGCGTAGGTGCCGAAGGCCAGGCGCGGCCCCAGCATCAAGACCGCCAGCAGCAAGGCCACGCCACCGACTTCCAGCAGCGCGAGCATGAACAGGTTGTCGTGCCCGGCCTGCACGCTGCGATGCTCGGCCAGCAGCATGAGCGCGCCGCCGAACCCCATGACCTCCCAGGCGATGAGAAAACCCGCACCGTCTTGCAGGCCGTACACGCCCATGGCGCCGAGCAGCGACAGCGCCGCGCCTGCGGCCCAGCCGCGTGTGTGCCTGGTGCCGCCGCGCAAGGCCGCAAAGAAGGCCGGCAGCAGCGCGGGCAGCATCAGCCACAGGGCCGCGGCGTCGGGGCGGAAGATGACGGGGTCGGCGCCGAGTTGCAGCACGGCCTGCCCCGCGCTGCCGCCGGGCAGGCCCCACAGCGCACCGACGGCGGCGAGCGCGCAGCCCAGCGCGAGAAGCCAGCGGGGCAGGACCGTGCCCATCAACAAATCGGCCAGCAGCGCCAGCACCCAGGCCAAGGCGGCCAGGCCGAAAGCGGTCAGCGCGATGGCATCAGGCGCGTGCATGCCGGCCTCGATGGACGCGTTGCGGCCGGCGTTGCAGCAGCATCAGCAGGGCTTCGATCAGCGCGGCCGGGTTGGGTGGGCAGCCTGGCAGCCACACATCCACCGGCAGGATGCCCTCCAGTCCTTGATGACAGGCGTAGCCGCCGCCATTGGTGCCGCCGCCGGTGGCGCAGGTGCCGGCCGCCATCACCCAGCGCGGCTGCGGCATGGCCTCATAGGTGCGCAGCAGCGGCTCGCGCATCGCGGCCGTGACGGGGCCGGTGACCAGCAGCAGATCGGCGAAACGCGGCGATGGGGTGAAGAACACCCCCAGCCGGTGCAGGTTGTAGAAGGGGTTGAGCAGGGCTTGCAGTTCGCTCTCGCAGCCATTGCACGAACCGGCATCGACATGCCGGATGTGCAGGCTCTTGCCGAAGATTTTGAGTTCCCGCGCGAGCGCCTGTTCGTTCGAGTCTCCCCCTCCTGACCTCCCCCACGCGGTGGGGGATGAGTTGTCCGCCCCCTCCTCACCCTGTGGGGAGGGTTGGGGTGGGGAGGTTTTGACCGAACCATGGTTCAACAAATCCGCCTTGTCACGCACGCCGAAGGCCCAGTCGTGACTGATGCTGAACGCGCCTTCGGGACAGACTTCGGTGCAAAGCTGGCAGCCGACGCAGCGGGCGTAGTCGAGCAGCACCTGCCGGCCAGGATCGACGCCGATGGCGGCGGCTGGACATGCGGCGACACAGTCGTTGCAGCCGTTCTGCGTCGCGTTGCAGCGCGTTGCGTCGAAGCGTGGCAGGCCGAGCACGCCCTCCTGCCCGTCGGGGCCAGGGTGCTGCGGCCAGGGCGTGGTGGCGCGGCCCTTGTGCAATCCGAACCAGGTCCACAGCGGCATGGTTGCTTCCTTATCGATCGGCGCCGGCGACGGACAGGCCGAAGCTGGCTTCGTTGATGGCGTAATCCATCATGTTGCTGTCCTCCACGGTGAAGGGGAACACCCGCCAGTTGGAAAACGACGGGTCTTTGATCTTGACGCGCTGCAGCCGGGTGCGCGCGGCGTCGAGATGCACGGCGTACAGCAGGCCGCCGCGCGCGGCTTCGGCCCAGCCCAGGCCTTCGCCCTGCGGGTCGGGTTCCTCCATCACGTCGCCGCGCAGCACCGGGCCGGGTTTGACGCGGCCGATGACCTGGCGAATGATGGCCAGCGACTCGCGGATCTCCTCCATGCGCACCAGCGAACGGGCATGCGCGTCGCCGCCTTGT
>JAJZUZ010000251.1 GCA_021845965.1 Pseudomonadota bacterium
CCTGCCCGAGCAGGCGCATGCGCTGGCGCGCGCGCGCTTTTGCCGAGCCGCTGCTGGCCAGCGAGACGCTGGACACCGGCGAGAACACGCTGGCCCATGCGGATGCCGTGGCCGCCATCCTGAAGTCCATCGGCGGCTCCGAGGCCATGCAGGCGGCCTGCTACCTGGTGTACGCCTGCCAGCACCTGAACAAGCCGCAGGAGACCATCGCCAAGGCCTTCGGCGCAAGCTACGCCGAGCTGGCCGTGGAGACCACCAAGCTGGTGCAGGTGCAGCGCCAGGCGCGCGCGGCGCAGCTGGCGGCGGCGCGCAGCGGCACGCCGGTGCCCATGGCGCAGACGGCGGCGGCGCAGACTGAAAACGTGCGCAAGATGCTGCTGGCCTTCTCGCGCGACCTGCGCGTGGTGCTGCTGCGCCTGGCCTCGCGCCTGCAGACGCTGCGCTATTACGCCGCCACCAAGCAGCCGGTGCAGCCCGGCCTGGCCGCCGAATCGCTCAATGTGTTCGCGCCGCTGGCCAACCGCCTGGGCATCTGGGAGATCAAGTGGGAGATGGAGGATCTGTCCTTCCGTTTCCTCGAGCCCGACACCTACCGGCAGATTGCCCGGCTGCTGGACGAGAAGCGCGTCGAGCGGGAGAACTACGTCACCCACTTGCGTGAGCGGCTCGAGAGCGAGCTGCGCGCCCAGGGCATCCACGCCCAGGTGCAGGGCCGGCCGAAGCACATCTACAGCATCGTCAAGAAGATGCGCGGCAAGTCGCTCGACTTCGCGCATGTCTACGACGTGCGCGCGTTGCGCATCATCGTCAACAGCGTGCCCGACTGCTACGCGGCGCTGAGCTGGGTGCACAGCCAGTTCACACCGGTGACGGAGGAGTTTGACGACTACATCGCCAAGCCCAAGGCCAACGGCTACCAGTCGCTGCACACCATCGTGCGCGACGCGGAGGGTCGCCCGATCGAGATCCAGATCCGCACCCAGGCCATGCACGAGCATGCCGAGCACGGCGTGGCCGCGCACTGGGCCTACAAGGAGGCCGGCACCAAGGGCTACAGCGGCGTGACGGCCGACAGCGCCTACGACGCCAAGATTGCCGTGCTGCGCCAGCTGCTGGCCTGGGAGCGCGACCTCTCAGCGCCCGAGCAGACGCCGGGCGTGCTGGACGACCGCATCTACGTGCTCACGCCGGATGCCGCCATCGTGGAGCTGCCGCAAGGCGCCACGCCGGTGGACTTCGCCTACAGCGTGCACACCAATCTGGGCCACCGCTGCCGCGGCGCGCGTGTGGACGGTGCCATGGTGCCGCTGAACACCCCGCTGAAGAACGGCCAGACGGTGGAGATCGTGGCCACCAAGGAAGGCGGCCCCTCGCGTGACTGGCTCAACCCCGAGCTGGGCTTCCTGGCCAGCCCGCGGGCGCGCAGCAAGGTGCGCGCCTGGTTCAACGCCCAGGCCACGCACGAGACCATTGCGCGCGGCCGCGAGGCGGTGGAAAAGCTCTTGCAGCGCGAGGGCAAGACGGCCATCAAGCTCGACGACCTGGCGGCGCAGCTCGGCTTCAATGGCGCCGAGGCCCTGTTCGAGGTGGTGGGCAAGGACGAGTTTTCGCTGCGCAGCATCGAGGCTGTGCTGCGCCCGGCCGAGCCGCCGCTGCCGCCGGACGAGCATGCCCTGCTCAAGAAGATCAAGAGCGGCAGCGGCAGCCGCGGCGGCGTGCTGGTGGTCGGCGTCGACTCGCTGCTGACCCAGCTCGCCAAGTGCTGCAAACCGGCGCCCCCGGACGACATCCGCGGCTTCGTCACGCGCGGCAAGGGCGTCAGCGTGCATCGCACCGACTGCTCCAACCTGCAGCAGCTGCTGGTCCAGCATCCCGAGCGTGTGATCGAGGTCGAGTGGGGCGCGCCCAAAGGCGGCGAGGCGGCGGTCTACCCGGTGGACGTATCGGTGGAAGCCGCGGACCGCCAGGGCCTGCTGCGCGACGTGCTGGAAGTCTTCGCCAAGGAAAAGCTCAACGTCATCGGCGCGCAGACGCAGACCGTCAAGGGCGTGGCCTGGATGACGCTGACGGTGGAGGTGGCCGACTCGGGCCGGCTGGCCAAGGTGCTGGCCACGGTGGCGACCTTGCCGGGCGTGCGCACGGCACGGCGGCGGTAGTTGTTCCAGACTGGTTTTTCTTCCTGCGTGGCGTGGCGTGGTGTGGTCGGGCACACCTCCCGGCCAGGCAGCGACCGCCGGATGTCGTGAGGCCGGGAAGGGCTGGCGCGTCCCTTCAGCCGGATTGCGTCCCGCCCCCGGATGATCTGCGGCCACGGCCTCGTCGTGGCCAATGGGATGCGCCTGGGTCGACGGAGATCAGACGGCGCGGTTCAGGTCCACGTCCAGGTCCGCCTGTTTCATGGTGCGGGCCAGCAGCAGGTGCCACAGGCCGGCGTCATCCATGTGCAACTGCGTGATGCCATTCCAGGGGAAGGTCTTGGCCGCGTTGCCCGACAAGAGAAAGCAGATGCGAGAGCGGCCCAGGGTGCCCAGCAGAAAGCCGAGTTCCAGCATCAGTTCGCGTGACAGCAGCTTGGTGATCGCAGTCGTCGTGTCCAGCGCGTTCGCCGGCAGGAGGACGGTGGCGAAATCCAGCTCGCGCAGCCCTTCCGTTCTATCCAGGAAGCCGGCATCGGTCGGCTTGGGGGGCTCCGGCAGGAGCGTTGCCTGCAGTCCCAGCTGTGTGATGAACGCCGACACCGCATCACGGGCCGCGACGTCGTGGTGGCCAATGACGGCAACACGCACATCCGAGCCGGATGCAGCGGCAGCTGCGCGGGCGGGCGCGGGCGCGGGCGCGGGCGCGGGTGCTGGAGCGGGTGCTGGAGCGGGTGCTGGAGCGGGTGCTGGAGCGGGTGCTGGAGCGGGTGCTGGAGCGGGTGCTGGAGCGGGTGCTGGAGAGATC
>JAJZUZ010000252.1 GCA_021845965.1 Pseudomonadota bacterium
TGTTTCGCGGCAAGGCCTGACAACGGGCCGGGCACGGCCCGGCCCCGGTTACTCAGAACAGAGCCGCGGCCTTCTGCAGCGCGATGAACACCCCGATCAGGAACGGGATGCCGATCGCCAGCCACGACACCAGGCCGAGCGCGCCGAACGATCCACGCGCCGCCGTGTGCGCGCCCTCGCCGCCCTGGCGCTCGTGTTGCAGCGCCTTCTCGCGGGCCAGGTGCTCCTCGTCCATGTGGTACTTCTCGTGCACCGGCCGGATCATCCAGTTGAGCAGCAGTCCGACCAGAAGCAGCCCGGCGAGGCTGTACAGCGTGCGGTCGTAGATCAGGTTGTGGGCGACGCCGGCGTTGATCTGGGCCTGCCGCAGGTGGGCGATCAGGAACGGGCCGACGATGCCGGCAGCCGACCAGGCGGTGAGCAGCCGGCCGTGGATCGCACCCACCATCTGCGTGCCGAAGATGTCCGCGAGGTACGCGGGTGCGGTGGAGAAGCCGCCGCCGTACATGGAAAGGATCAGGCACACGCCGACGACGAAGGCTCCTGCCATGCCCAGGCGGCCGAAGGTCGGCAGGCTGATGTACAGCGCCATGCCCAGGATGAAGAACAGCGTATAGGTCATCTTGCGACCGATGCGGTCGGAGATGCTGGCCCAGAAAAAGCGCCCGAGGCTGTTGAACAGGCTGATCAGGCCCACCAGCCCTGCGGCCGACGCCGCCACCGCTGCCTTTTGCGCCGCGCTCAGCGTGGTCACCCCGTCGAGTCCGATCAGGTGCCCGCCGAACACGTCCTGCAGCATCGGGCTGGCCATCGAGATCACGCCGATGCCGGCGGTCACGTTGAGGAACAGCGCGCCCCAGATCATCCAGAACTGCGGGGTCTTCCAGGCCATGTTCAGGTGCACGTGCTTGTCGGTGACCATCGCCTTGGACGTCTTGGTCTCGGTCCAGCCTTCGGGCTTCCAGCCGCTGGGCGGTACGCGCATGCCGAAGGCACCCAGGGACATGACGATGAGGTACAGCACGCCCATGGTCATCAGCGTGGCCGCGACGCCGGCGGCCGCGTCGCCGTGGCCGTAGTGCTTCATCAACGCCACGGCGATCGGGGCCCCGATCATCGCGCCGCCGCCATAGCCCATGATCGCCATGCCGGTCGCCATGCCGCGTCGATCAGGGAACCACTTGATCAGTGTCGAAACGGGCGTGATGTAGCCCAGGCCCTGGCCGACGCCGCCGATGATGCCGCAGCCCAGCCACAGCAGCCACAGTTGGTGTACGGACACGCCGATGCCGCCCAGCACCAGGCCGCCGCCCCAGCAAATCGCGGCGATGAACCCGGCCTTGCGCGGGCCGGCGTGCTCCAGCCAGCCGCCCCACAGCGCGGCCGCGACCCCCAGTACGGCAATGAACATCTCGAAGGTCGAAGTGACCAGAGGAACACTCCAGTTGCAGCTGCTCGAAAACATCACGGTGCCCAGCCCTGCCCCTGTGCAGGTTGCGCTCGCGCCGGACAGCAGCTTGGACATGGGTAGCCAGAACACCGAGAAGCCGTAGGCCATGCCGATGCACAGATGGATGGCCAGGGCTGCAGGGGGAACCAGCCATCGATTGAATCGTGGGCCTGCCACGATCCGCTCGCGAGCGAGCAGGCCGGGCGCAGCCATGGTTTGGGTCATTGCCTCAGACATTTCGTCTCCTCAGGGCTGAAACACGTGAACGAACGGATCCCGGCTGCAAAGGCCGTGATCTCCGGTGGCGCATTTATACCCGCATGTGGCCCCTGCTTCCTATATGGCGGACCCTTGTTTCACAACCGGAAACAGCGATAAATTTCGAATGCCCGTTCGCTTCTCACGCACGTCACGAAGGCGTGCAGGCCGCTTCCGATGCCATTCAGGCCGGGACGCGCTGGGCGGCGAGGCCGATCGGTGCCCGCCGTGCCGTCACGTCGGACGCCGACGACCCGGCTTCACGTTCGGCTCGCAGCACGTCGCAGGCAGCGTTGCGCAGCAGATCCACGCCCACCGGCTGCGGGTTGCGCGCCAGCGTGATCAGCCCGGTCTCCCAGGCCACCTCGGGCTCGATCAGTCGTACCACCTTGACGCCGTGCGGTATGCCCACGACATCGAGCACGCTCAGCGGCAGGATCGAGCACCAGGCGCCGCTGGACACGTGCGACAGCAGGCTGACGATCGAATTGGTCTCCAGACTCGGTTGAGGGCACAAGCCGAGATCGTCGAATACGCGATTGATGGTCTTGCGGTTCTGCATGTCCGGGGTCAGCAGGCACAGCGGCTGCTGGCCGGCCTCGGTCCACGACAGCGTCTCATGCCGCGCGGCCGGCGTGCGACTGCCGGCGATCAGCACGTGGCGCTCGTGCCAGATCGGCAGGTAGTCCATGCCCTCGATTTTGCTGGACTCTGTGTAGATGATGCCGCCGTCGAGTTCGAAGGCCTGCACGCCGCGCACGATGGCATCGGTGGTCATCGACAGGATTTCCAGGGTCAGCGTCTGGTTGCGTCGATGCAGTTCCGCCGAGAGGGCCGTCACCACCGACAGCGCTGTGGGAATGACCCCCAGGCGCAGGCGTCCGTCGAGTCCGCCGGTCATCTTGCCCAGGTGCAGCCGGAAGTCGGCCTCCACGGCGGCCATGCGCCGCGCGTAGTCCAGCACCGCGGTGCCTTCGACGGTCAGTCCGGAGAAACTCTGGCCCCGCTCGACGATGGCCACGCCGAGTTCCTGCTCGAGGTCGCGGATGGCCGCCGACAGCGTGGACGGCGACACGTGGCAGGCGGCCGCGGCGCGGCCGAAGTGGCGCTCGTGCGCCAGCGCGATCAGGTAGCGATACTTGCGTGAGAGCATGGGTCGTGGTCGCCGTGGTGCGCCGTCGCGGGCCTCACAGGCCGAGTTCGCTCAGGCCGGGATGGTCGTCGGGACGC
>JAJZUZ010000035.1 GCA_021845965.1 Pseudomonadota bacterium
AGGGGCTCAAGCTCAAGGTCTCAAATGCCCTGCTCAAGCTGCCAGTAGCCTTCCGGTCCGACCCCGCCCGCGATGGCCACTACGATGTCTACTTCTGCCACCATCGCTTCATGCGGATCGATTTGCGACAAGCGGCTGCAGACTAAGAAACCCACATGTGTTTCCTATGTCCCCGCACACCCGTTACCCATGTCCCCGGTCCATACAGGCAAGCAAGAGAAAGTTACTGCGCCGCCGGGCGCACATCCCGGCAAAGCGACCACAGAAAAACGAAACCAAGAAAGAGAAAAGGCCACCCGCAGGTGGCCTCGACATGCTTGCGGTCAAGGACGCTGGAATCAGTCCGCCGAGATCCCCACCGTCTTGACCAGCTTGCCCCAGCGCTCCGACTCGGCCTTGATGTGCGCCGCAAACTGCTCCGGCGTGCCGCCACCGAGCTCATTGCCCTGGCTCAGCATCTGGGCCTTGATCTCCGGATCGGCCAGGGCCTTGTTGGTCACCTCGTTGAGCAGCTTGATGATCTGCGGCGGCGTGCCGGCCGGGGCGATGAAGCCCTGCCAGTTGCTGATCTCGTAGCCCGGAAAGCCCTGCTCGGCCATGGTGGGCACGTCGGGGAACAGCGGCGAGCGCTTGAGGCTGGTGATGGCCAGCGGGCGCAGCTTGCCGGCGCGGATGTTGGCCGAGGCCGCATACATCTGCTCGAACATCATGTCGACCTGGCCACCCATCAGGTCCATGGCCGCCGGGGCGCCACCCCGGTAGGGAATGTTGGTGATGAAGACACCGGCGCGCGCCTTCATCATCTCGGCGGCCAGGTGGTGCGAGCCGCCGGTGCCGCCGTTGGCGTAGGTCAGGTGACCGGGCTTGGCCCTGGCGGCGGCGATGATGTCCTGCACGCTCTTGTAGGGCGAATCGGGCCGCACCATCAGCACCAGCGGGCCGCGCTCGATCAGGCAGATCGGGGCGAAGTCCTTCTGCGGATTGAAGTTCACCTTCTTGAACATGGTCGGGTTCACCGCCATCGGCGCGAAGTTGCCCATGCCGATGGTGTAGCCATCCGGCTTGGCGCGGGCGATGGCCTCGGTGCCGATGTTGCCGCCGGCCCCGCCCTTGTTCTCGATCACGATGGGCACCCCCAGCGCCGCGCTCATGAAGCGCCCGAACTGGCGCGAGCGCTGGTCGGTATTGCCGCCGGCCGGGTAGGGCACGATGATGGTGATGGGTTTGCTCGGGTACTTGTCCTGGGCCAGGGCCCAGCCCGGCAGCGCCAGCAAAGGGGTTGCTTGCAGCAGTGCGCGACGTTTCATGAGAGTCTCCATAGAATCAACGTGATACGGTACAACCATTTTGTCGCCCTGTGGCTACGGAATTTCCACAAGCCCCGCCGGCACCGCCACCATGAACCTGCTCTTCGTCGCCGACCCGCTGGAAACCTTCAAGACCTACAAGGACAGCACCTACACCATGATGCGCGAGGCGCAGCGCCGCGGCTGGCGCGTGGCCGCCTGCGAGCCGCGCCACCTGATCTGGCGCGCCCAGACCGGCGTGCAGGCCCATGTGCGGCGCATCACGCTGACCGGCCACGAGGAGCACTGGTTCCACGAGACGCCCGACGCTCCCGCCCTGCGTCTGGCCGCCCTGCGCGACTTCGACGCGGTGATCATGCGCAAGGACCCGCCCTTCGACAGCGAGTACTTCTACGCCACCCACCTGCTGGAGCAGGCCGAGCGCGAAGGCGCCCGGGTCTACAACAAGCCGCGCGCGCTGCGCGACCACCCGGAGAAGCTGGCCATCCTGGAGTTCCCGCAGTTCACGGCCCCCACACTGGTCACGCGCGACGCGCAGGCCGTGCGCGACTTCCATGCCGAGCACCACGACATCATCCTCAAGCCGCTCGATGGCATGGGCGGCATGGGCATCTTCCGCGTCAACGCGGAAGGCCTGAACCTGGGCAGCATCATCGAGACGCTGAACCGCCACGGCGCCCAGACCGTGATGGTGCAGAAGTTCCTGCCCGCCATCGCCCAGGGCGACAAGCGTGTGCTGGTCATTGGCGGCCAGCCGGTGCCTTTCTGCCTGGCCCGCATCCCGCAGGGCGGCGAAGTGCGCGGCAACCTGGCCGCCGGCGGCCTGGGCGTGGCGCAGCCGCTCTCGGCGCGCGACCGCGAGATCGCCGAGACCCTGGGCCCTATCCTGGCCGCGCGCGGCCTGTTGCTGGTCGGGCTGGACATCATCGGCGACTGCCTGACCGAGATCAACGTCACCAGTCCGACCTGCTTTCGCGAGATTGCGGACCAGGCGGGCTTCGACGTAGCGGCCATGTTCATGGACGCGCTGGCCGCCGCCCGCAAGGGCTGAGTCAGATGGCGGCCGGCGCGCCGTCCACAAACACCGTGAGCGCGCCAGGGTCGATCGCGGTCCACACCTCGTCCTTCGTCAGCGGCGTGGTCGCCACCACCGCGACACGGTCGCCCGGCGCCGCATGCTCGGCAAAGTTGATGCGCAGGTCTTCGTCGTGCAGCGTCGCGCTGCCGAAGGGATGCTGGCGCACCACGTAGCACAGCTTGGTCGAGGCGTGCGCCCACAGCGCCTCGCCGTTGCTCAGCAGGAAGTTGAAGGTGCCATGGCGCGCGATGTGCGGCACCAGCTCGCGCAGCGTGAGCGTCAGCTCCGCGACACTGGGCAGGTCCGCATGCGACTTGGCCAGCTCCTGCAGCAGCCAGCAGAAGGCACGTTCGCTGTCGGTGTGGCCGACCGGGCGAAAGCTGCCGTGCAGCCGCGGCGCGTAGTCCTTCAGGTGGCCGTTGTGCGCGAACACCCAGTAGCGCCCCCAGAGCTCGCGCACGAAAGGATGGCAGTTTTCCAACGTCACCGCGCCCTGCGTCGCCTTGCGGATGTGCGCGATGACATTGCGGCTCCTGATGGGGTAGTGGCGGATCAGCGCGGCAATGGGCGACTCCGCCGCCGACTGGTGGTCGACGAAATGGCGCAGGCCCTGGTCCTCGAAGAAGGCAATGCCCCAGCCGTCGCCGTGGTGGTCGGTGCGGCCGCCGCGCTCGGCAAAGCCGGCGAAGCTGAACATCACGTCCGTCGGGACGTTGCAGTTCATGCCCAGCAGCTGGCACATGGCTTCAGTCCGGCTGCGTGGGGCGCGGCGTGGCACGCAGCTGCCAGGCCGCGAGCATGGCCAGCACGCACAGCAGGGCGAGCATGACGAAGGTCTCCTCGAAGGCGGCCAGGCGCGCCAGGCTGGTCTCGGACCGCGCCAGGCTGTCGCCGTGCGCGGCGATGCGCCACTCCAGCACGATGCCGCACAGGCTCACGCCCATGGCGCCGCCGAGCATGCGCAGGAAGTTGATGGCGCTCGAAGCCTGCGACAGCAGCCGCGGCTCCAGGCCGTGCATCGCCCCATTGTTCAGCGAGGGCAGGATGAAGCCCAGCCCGATGCGGCCCAGCACCACCCAGGCCACCAGCAGCCACAGCGTGGCGTGCAGGCCCACGGTGAGCATGAGCGCGAACGATGCCGCCAGCAGGAACAGCCCGATGCAGATCAGAACGCGGATGGGCCAGTGGTCCGACAGGCGGCCCGCCAGCGGGATGGTGACCGCCAGCGCAATGCCGGCCGGCAGCATGATGGTGCCCACATGCGAGGCCGAGAGTTGCTGCGCCATCTGGATGTACAGGGGCAGCAGGTAGGTGGAGCCGAACAGCGCCGTGCCGTAGATGAAGGAGACCAGGCTGCCCATGGCAAAGGGACGATGCGCATACAGCGCCGGGTGCAGCAGCGGTGCGCCCGCTCGACGCGCCTGGTGGCGCTGCCAGAGGACGAAGCCGGCAACGCAGGCCAGCGCCAGCCCGATCAGCGCCCCGGCCCGCGGCGACGCGGCACGGTGCAGCTCCACCAGCCCGTTGAGCAGGCACAGCGTGCCCACCGTGGCCAGCAGCAGGCCCTGCCAGTCCAGCCGCGTGCCCTGCCGGTCCGGCGTGGCGCCGCCGGGCGCCGTCACGGGCACGTAACGGTAGGCGAGCCAGATCGAGGCGACGCAGAACGGCACCACCATGAAGAAGATCGAGCGCCAGCCGAACCAGTCCACCAGCAGGCCGCCGATGCTGGGGCCGATGGCCGGCGCCAGCACCACGCCCATGCCGAAGATGCCGCCGGCGCGGCCGCGTTCGTGCGGCGCGAAGGCGCGCATGATGATGACGGCCGGGATGGGCTGCACCACGCCGGCCGCCAGGCCTTCGACCACGCGCGAGGCCAGCACCAGCTCGAAACTGCCGGCCAGCCCGCCCGCCACGCCACCGCCCAGCAGCAGCAGCATGGAGGCCACGTAGGTCCGGCGGTAGCCAAAAGACCCGAGCAGCCAAGGCGTGCACAGCATGGCCACCGTGGTGGCCACCATGAAGCTCGACGTGGCCCACTGCGCCCGCTCCTGGCCGAGCGTGAAATGGTGGCTCATGTCGGGGATGGCCACGTTGATGATGGTGGAGGACATGATGGAGGCCATGGTGCCCACCATCACGGCCAGCAGCAGCAGCCAGCGGTAGCGCTCGCCGTAGCGCGCCTGCATGTCCTGCAGCGTGCCGCTGTGCGTCATGCGTGCGTGCCTGCGGGTGGGCAGCTCAGGCGCACGCGCGCCAGGTGCGCGCCGACCAGCGCCGCCTGCATCGCCTGCTGCAGGCGCTGCAGTTCGGCCGCTGTCACGTGGCTGGCCAGCTCGGCCTCCACCTCCAGCCCGCTGTCGAGGTAATGCAGGCGCAGCTCGGCGGGGCGTCCCAGCGCGGCCTGCACCCGGGCCTGCACCTCGGCACGCGGCGGCAGCGCCAGCACACGTTCCAGGTGGCGCACCGTACCCGGGTCGATGTGCACCGTGCATTCGGCCACGCGGTGCGCCGCCTTGACCTGCGCGGCGATCTGCTCGGCGATGTAATGCCCTTCGGACACGGTGAGGTGCGCGTCCACCTCCACATGCATGTCGATCACGGCCCAGTCGCCCATGCGGCGCGTGCGCAGCTCATGCACGCCGTGCACGCCGCCCACGGCTTCCACCGTCTTGCGGATGCGCTCGATCTCCTCCGGATCGAGCGCGTGGTCGGTCAGGCTGTGGAAGGCGTCGACCGAGAAGCTCCAGCCGGCCTTGACGATCATGAAGCCCACGATGACGGCAGCCACCGAGTCCATGCTGTGGTAGCCCAGCAGGTTGGCGCCGATGCCGGCCGCCACCACCAGCGAGGACGCCGCGTCGGCGCGCGCGTGCCAGGCATTGGCGATCAGCATGGACGACTTCAGGCGCTCGCCCACATGGCGCATGTAGCGAAACAGCCCCTCCTTGGCCAGCAGGGTCAGCAAGGCCGTGACCAGTGCCAGCGGATGCACCGCATGGATGCCCTGGCCATCGTGCAGGCGCACGCCCGCCGTCCACACCATGCCCACGCCGGTACCCAGCAGGATCAGGCCGATGGCCAGCGAGGCCGCGGTCTCGAAACGCGCATGGCCATAGGGGTGGTTCTCGTCAGCGTCCGCGTGCGAATGGCGCGCGGCCACCAGCACCACGGCATCGGCCACCAGGTCGGACAGGGAGTGCAGGCCGTCGGCGATCAGGGCCTGGGACCGCGCAAACAGGCCGATGGCCACCTGCGCGCTGGCCAGAAACACGTTGACCCACACGCTGATCCAGGTCGAGCGCATGGCCTGGCGCTGTTCTTCGTTGCTGCGTGCCATGTTGTTCTCTCTTTGTTGATGCAGATGCTAGCAGGCCGCGCGCTTTGGTGGCAGCATCAGGGCCATGTCCGCGCGCCGCTTTCTGCTCTTGCTCGCCCTCGCGGCGCTCGTCCCGTTCGCCCAGGCCAGCTCCCAGCTGGCGCTGGACAAGGGCTGCTACAGCTGCCATGGCGAGCCGCCGCGCCGGGGCGCACCGGCCTTTGCCGAACTGGCCGAACGCTATGCGCGCTACCGCGGCCAGGCCGAGGCGCCGCAGCGGCTGGCCGACCAGCTGCGCGCCGGCAGCCTGTTCGGCCATATTGCCGCCCATGAACGCGTCAGTGACGAGGAATGCGTGGCGCTGATGCGCTGGATCATCGACGGCGCACGCTGAGCTCAGCGCGGCGGCACGCCGGCGCAGGCCGCGCAGATGCAGGCCTGGCGTTGCGCCTCGGCCGGCACGCGCGCCAGCAGCTCGGCACTGAAGTGCACGGCGGTGCACCAGCAGGCCGGTTGCGCCTGGCCGCTGGCGCGCGCCTGCTCGTTGGCGCAGGCATTGGGCTGGCCACACAGCGGGCAGCGGCAGGGGTCGACGGCAGGAGCGGACATAGAAGCCAGGGCGTTCACTTCGGCCGGCAGTTTACCCCCCACCCTCGTTTAGACTCCACAGCTTTCCACCTCCCGCCCGCCCGTGCCCCACACCGCCCGCCCCGCCGCCTTGCTGACCCTGCTCTTGCTGGGCCACAGCGTGCTGCACTTTGCGCTCGGCTGGGTGCTGGGCCTGTCGGGGGACGAGGCGCACTATGCCCTCTATGGCGCCAACCTGGCGCTGAGCTATTACGACCACCCGCCGCTGGTGGGCTGGATCCAGGCGCCGCTGGTGGCGCTGCATGTGCCGGACGGCCTGCTGCGCCTGATCCCCGAAACCCTGTGGGTGCTCACCGCGCTTGTCATCCATGCCACGGCGCGCCGCCTGCATGCCTTGCTGGTACCCGCGGCCGGCAGCGCCGATGCGGCCGGCTTCTGGGCGGTACTGGCCTACAGCCTGGCGCCGCTGCTGCACGTGCTGGGCATCGGCCTGCTGCCCGACACGCTGCTGATGTTCTTCACCGCCGCCATCCTCTTGCAGACCCTGCGCCTGCTGGATGACGCCTACGCGCAGCGCCTGCCGCAATGGCTGTTGCTGGGGGTGTTGCTGGGGCTGGCCGGCCTGTCCAAGTACACCGCCATCTTCGCCGCGCTGCCGGTGCTGGCCTGCCTGCTGGCCGCGCATGGCGTGCGGCTGCTCGGTCGCGCCGGCCCCTGGCTGGCGCTGCTGCTGGCTGTGGTGCTGGTGCTGCCGGTCTTTGTGTGGAACGCACAGCATGACTGGATCTCCTTTGCCTACCAGCTGCACCACGGCCAGGGCAGCCACTGGCAGGCGGGCCAGGTGCTGGTGTTCCTGCTGGTGCAGGCCCTGCTGTATCCGCTGCTGCTCTGGGGCAGCTTCGGCCTGCGCCACAAGGTGCTGGGCGGCTTCGAGCTGGACCGCGCCCAGATCGGGCTGCTCGCCTTCTTCGCCCTGCCCTTCGCGGTGCTGGCCTATCTGGCCGGCGGCGGCTCCAGCCTGCCGCACTGGACGGCACCGGCCTGGGTTGCGCTGGCGCCCTTTGCCGGCCTGGGACTCGCAGCCCTGTGGGCCCATGGCCGGCGCGGCCTGGTGCTGGTCTTCGGCGGCCTGCAGGCCGTCATCACGCTCAGCCTCTACACCCTGATGTTGCTGGCCGGACCGCCCTGGCTGCACAGCGACGGCCTGGAGAGCCAGGAGCCGGAAACGATCAACCCCTTCACCGATTTCTACGGCTGGGACCAGGCCGCCGCCCGCGCGACCGAACTGGCGCGCGCGCACAACGTGCAGCACCTGGCGGTGCAGAACTGGACGCTGGCCAGCCGCTTTGCCTGGTATGCGCGGCCGCTGCCGGTGCATGTGCTGGCGCCGGATTTCGACCAGTTCACCCTCTGGACCGGACCGCTGCCGGTGGGGGCCGACGCGGTGTTGCTGGACTGGTCGCAGATGTCGCACCAGCTGCCGGTGGGCGAGGGCCTGTTCGAGCGCTGCGACGCGCCGGAGATCCTGCCCGTGCGCCACGCCGGCCGCACCGTGGCCCACTTCGGCCTGTACCTTTGCCACCACTGGGGCGGTCACCCCGCGCCGCGCCGGCGCGATGCCTCCTGAGCGAACGATGACGCCTCCCGCCACCTCTGCCCGCACCATCGCCCCCTGGCACTGGGGCCTGCCCTTCCTGGTGCTCGCGCTCACCGCGCCGTTGTGGCTGGGGCTGTGGGAGCCCGCCGTGTTCCGCACGCTCAACCGCTGGTTCTCGGTGTTGCCGGATGTGGTGTGGTCCCTGCTCTCGCTCTTTGGCACCGGCTGGGCCATCTACGCCGCCAGTGCGCCGGCGCTGTGGCGCCAGCCGCGCATCATCCTGGCCTGGCTGTGCGCCGCCCCGCTGGCCGGCGTGCTCACACGAATCGGCAAGGCCATGGCCGACAACCCGCGCCCGCTGGAAGTGCTGGGCCTGGACGGCATCCATGTCATCGGCGAACCGCTCTTCATCGCCTCCATGCCCTCGGGCCACAGCATCACCGCCTTCGCCGGCGCCACCGCCATCTACTTCTCGCTGGCGCCGGGCCAGCGCCGGCGCTGGCTCTGGTTGTTCGCCTTCGCTTTCGGCGTGGCCTGCTCGCGCGTGGCCGTGGGCGCCCACTGGCCGGCCGACACCGCCGTGGGCGCCGCCGGCGGCATGCTCAGCGGCCTGACCGGTGCCTGGCTGGCCGCGCGCATTCCTGTGCAACACCTGCGACCGCAAGCCTGGCTGATGCGCGGTGTGGCGCTGTTCGGCCTGTACTGCCTGTATGTGTTGTGGACCGACAAGATGGGCTTTGCCATCAACCTGCCCTACCAGTACGCGCTGGGCGCCTTCCTGGCGGCCTGCCTGCTGGCATTTGCCCGCCGCAGCCTGGGCCGCAAACCCGACTGAGTTCCTCGGCCGCGGCCGTTCCCGCAGGGGCCTGTTCTATGATGGCCGCCAGGTCCGCGACGCCTGCGTCGCGCACCGCCCGCACAGGACCACCATGCCCACCGACATTGACTCCCGCCCCTTTCCCCTGCTGACGCCCGGCGCTCGGCTGCTCGCGCGGCTCTCGCACCGTACCAGCCTGTTGTTGATCGCCCTGCTGGTGCTGCTGACCCTGGGCCTGAACGCCACGGACAGCGCCTGGCTGCCGCTGCTGGGCGGCCTGCCGGCGCTGTACCTGCTGCTGGCGCTGCGCAGCCACAGCGCGCTGCGCCTGGCGCAGCTGCAGCAGGCGCTGGAGCGCACCACCGCCGGTGACCTGACCACGCGCCTGCAGGTGCCGGGGCGCGACGAGCTGGCCGCCCTCGGCCAGGCGATCGAGGCCATGAACCACGAGCTGTCGGGCATGGTGGCGCACATCCGCAGCAACACGGCGCTGGTGGCCTACGCCGGTCAGGGCCTGGCGCAGGGCAACAGCGCGCTGTCGGACCGCACCGAGCAGCAGGCTGCCAGCCTGGAGCAGACCAACGCCAGCGTGCAGCAGCTCAGCGACACCGTGCGCGACACCGCCAGCACCGCGCAGCAGGTCAACCAGCTCGCCACCCGCGTGCACGGCATCACGGGCCAGGGGCGCGACACCATGAACACCGCCGTGCAGTCCATGAGCGGCATCCAGGAGAGTTCGCGCCGCGTGCACGACATCGTGGGCGTGATCGACGGCATCGCCTTCCAGACCAACATCCTGGCGCTCAACGCCGCGGTGGAGGCGGCGCGCGCCGGCGAACAGGGGCGCGGCTTCGCCGTGGTGGCGGCCGAGGTGCGCACGCTGGCGCAGCGCAGCGCCGCCGCCGCGCGCGAGATCAAGGACCTCATCACCCAGTCCGGTGCACGCGTGGATGAGGGCGTGCAGAGCATCACGGCGGCCAGCCACACCATGGGCGAGGTGCTCGACGGCATCGGCCAGGTGGCGCAGCGCATGGGCAGCATCTCGCAGGCCGCCAGCGAGCAGAGCAACAGCCTGACGGAAATCTCGCAGGCCCTGGCCGGCCTGGACCAGATCACGCAGCAGAACGCTCAGATGGTCGATGGCGCCACCGGCTCCGCGCGCGCCCTGCAGGAGCGCGCCGGCAAGCTGGCCGACGCGGTGGCCGCCTTCCACCTGCGCCAGGGCACGGCCGAGGAAGCGGTCGCCATGATCAACCGCGCGCTGGAACACTTCCGCAGCCGCGGCGCCGCCGCCTACCAGGACTTCAACGCGGCCAGCGGCCCCTTCATCGACCGTGACCTCTACCTGTTCGGCATCGACGACGACGGCGTCTACCGTGTCTTCGGTGGCCAGCCGGCCAAGATCGGCACCCGCATGCAGGACGTGCCGGGTATCGACGGCGTGGACCTGGTGCGCCAGATCCAGGCCTGCATCGCCACCGGCGGCGGGTGGGTGGAGTACGACTTCCGCAACCCCACCACCGATACCGTGCAGCCCAAGATGTCCTATGTCATGCGCTGCGGCAATCTCAACCTGGGCTGCGGCGTCTACAAGAGCCTGGTGGGTTGAGACCGGCCCGCATCCCGACGACACGACAAAAACGAGGAGACCCGATGATCCTGTACGACCTGGTCAACGCCCGGCGCGCGCACTTCAGCCCCAACAGCTGGCGCGTGCGCATGGCCCTGCTGCACAAGGGCCTGCCTTTCGAGGTGCGCGACGTGCTGTTTGGCGACATCCCCAGCATCAACGCCGGCGGCGACAAGCTCACCATCCCCACCATCGACCATGCAGGCGAACTGGTCACCGACAGCTGGGCCATCGTGCACTACCTGGACGCCGAGTTTCCCGACACCCCGCCCCTGATCGCGCCCGGCGCGCCGGCCCACGTACTCAAGTTCTTCCAGTACTGGGTGCAGACCAGCCTGCACGGCCCCATCGGCCGCCTCATCCTCAAGGACCTGCACGACAGCCTGGACCCGGCCGACCAGGCCTACTTCCGCGCCTCGCGCGAGAAGTCCTACAAGCAGACGCTGGAAGACGTGCAGACCGGCCGCGAGCAGCGCGTCGACGCCTTCCGCAAGGGCCTGCAGCCCATGCGCCTGGCGCTGGGCCACGGACCCTACATCGGCGGCGAACAGCCCGGCTATGCCGACTACCTGGCCTTCGGTGCCTTCATGTGGGCGCGTACCAGCAGCCCCTTCCCGCTGCTGGCCGAGGACGACATCATCCACGCCTGGCGCGAGCGCTGCCTGGACTTGTATGGCGGCGCCGGGCGCAAGGAGCCGGCCGCCTGAGCGATCGGGCGCGCGCGTACCATGGACAGCCTGCAACGCTTCCTCGACGCGCAGGCGCCGGTCTACCCGGACGTGCTGGCCGAGCTGCGCGCCGGCCGCAAGCAAAGCCACTGGATGTGGTTCATCTTCCCGCAGCTGCGCGGGCTGGGGCACAGTGCCATGGCGCAGCGCTACGGCATCGCCTCGCGGACCGAGGCGCAAGCCTATGTGCAACACCCGGTGCTGGGCGCGCGCCTGAAGGACTGCATGGCGCTGCTGCTGGCGCATCCCGGCCTGAGCGCCGAGGACCTGCTCGGTGACATCGACGCCCTGAAACTGCGCTCCTGCGCCACGCTGTTTGCCAGGGTGGCACCACAGGAGCCGCTGTTCACGCAGGTGCTGCAACGGTTCTACTCAGGCATGCGCTGCCACAAGACCGAGGAGCTGCTGGGATGAGGGCAATTCATGGCGTCACGGCCACGGTGCTGCTGGCGCTGGCGGCGCACGGCCACGCCTGCAGCTGCTTCCCGCCCGAGCTGCGCGCCAGGACCGCGCGGGAGGCGCTGGAGAAATCTCGCCTGGCGATGTTCGGGCGCGTGGTCGAGGTGGATGCGGGCGGCAAGGCCCGGCTGCAGGTGCTGGAATCGTTCAAGGGACCGGCCAGCGGGACGTTCGTCGAGGCTGGTCCCGGCACGAGCCAGTGCCCGGCGACCTCGTTCACACCGGGCGAGGAGGTGCTCGTGCTGGCATTTGACGACACCGCAACCGGCTGCAACAAGTACCCGCCCGGCCATTTCCTGCTCGAAGGCATGCGCACCCATGCCGCGCAACCGAGCTAAGCATGGACATCCTCTCGCACGGACTGTGGGGCGGCATCACGCTGGGGCGCAGCAGCCGCAAGAGCTTCTGGACCGCCTTCCTGTTCGGCATGGCGCCGGACTTCTTCTCCTTCGGCCTGTTCTTTGCCAGCGGCGTGCTGTTGCACGGCATGGAGTTCTTCCGTGGCATGGGGCATCCGCCGGACGCCGCACTCATCCCGGCCTATGTCTACACCCTGTACAACCTGACGCACAGCCTGCTGGTGTTCGCCGCGGTGTTTGGCCTGGTGTGGCTGCTGCGCGGCCGGCCGCTGCCGGAGATGGGCGCCTGGGGCCTGCACCTGGCGATGGACATCTTCACGCACAGCGAGGCCTTCTTTCCCACGCCCTTCCTGTGGCCGGTCTCGAACACGCATTTCGACGGCCTGCCCTGGGCCGACCCGCTCATCTACGTGCCCAATGTGCTGCTGCTGGCCGTGCTCTACGCCTGGTTTTTCCTGCGACGGCGCAAGGCCACGCCCTGACGCTGCCCTCGTCCCGGCCTGCGATCCCCGGCGCGCCGGGGACGGCTGCCTGCCCGATGGCGCGGCGCGCCCGGCCCTGGGTGAGCCCGTGGGAGTGCGGCCCATACCCTGGGCGGCATGACCGGCGCACGGATACCCCAAGGCCGTGCAATTTTCCCGTACCCCGGGAGAATTTGTGCGGTGAAGAGCGATCGGCGCAGGTTCTCGTTCACCATGGCGGTCTGGCTGCGGCATTTCCGCGCGCCAGTACGCCAGGGGCGGCCGCAACGCGGTCAGCGAACAGAAAAAGTGGAGGACTGGCCAGTCGATGATAGTTACGCCGTCCATGAAGTTTTTCAAATCGCTGCGCGCCAGCCCCAGGGATCCCGAATCCACCCCGCACCTCCTCACGGAAGGGTCCACGTGGCCGGCCTGGCCACGGAGTCTGGATGCCAAATCTCCCGACCGTGCCACGCCCTATGCCGCGCGCACCGCCCCGCCCGCGGAGCTCGCCGAGATCCTGCAGAAAGTGGTGCACTACTCGCGCCTGATCCGTCCGGAAGCGAAGGACCAAGTGCTGGCCCACCTGTGCGGCGGTGAGGCCCTGCAGATCAACCTGTCACCGCTCAGCGATCTGGAGTTGCGCCTGCTGGGCCTGCGCAAGAAGCGCACGCCGGTCTTTCGAGGCCTGCTGGACGTCCTGACCGACCGGGCCCTGTCCTTGCGCGAGCCCGCGGGCGTTCCGGGCGCGCTGAGCGTGCAGGCCGCGCTGCACTGGGCCCGCGCGCAGACGGTGGCAACCCTGCTGGCCGAGGCTGCGCATGAAACGGTGCAGCTGGTCGGCTGCACCGGGGGCGACCATTGCGCCTGGTGTGCCGCCCTCGCGGCCGCGCCGCGTCCGGTGGCCACCTTCCTGGTCGATGAGATGATTGCGCAGTGCACCTGCCACCCCTACTGTGCCGGCCATCTGGTGACCACCCCCACGGCCTGACCGGCGGGTGCGGGCGCCGCGCCTGAAGGTTCCCGGGCCGTCGCCGATCCGCGCCCGCCTACAACAGCGCAAACTTCAGCACAAACACCACCGCGATCACCGCCACCATCGGCGGCAGCTCCTTCACACGACCGGCCAGCAGCTTGATGGCGGCGTAGGTGATGAAGCCGAAGGCGATGCCGTGGGCGATGGAGAAGGTGAAAGGCATGGTGATGGCCGTCACCACCGCCGGGGCGGCTTCGGTGAGGTCGTCCCAGGTGATCTCGGCCAGGCCGCGCAGCATGAGCACTGCCACGTAGCACAGCGCGGGCGCGGTGGCATAGGCCGGCACCGTGCCGGCCAGCGGCGCAAACACCAGCGCCGCCAGGAAAAGCAGCGCCACGGTGACCGCCGTCAGGCCGGTGCGCCCCCCCACCGCCGTGCCAGCCGCGCTCTCGATGTAGGCGGTGGTGGACGAGGTGCCCAGCACGGCGCCGGCGGCAATCGCCGTCGAGTCGGCCAGCAGCGCGCGCTTCAAGCGCGGCAGCTTGCCCTGGGCGTCAAGCAGGCCGGCGCGGTGCGCCACGCCGACCAGCGTGCCCGAGGCATCGAACAGTTCCACCAGGAAGAAGGTGAGCACCACGGTCAGCAGGCCCATGTTCAGCGCGCCGGCCAGGTCCATCTGCAGGAAGGTGGGTGCGATCGACGGCGGCATGGCCACAATGCCGCCAAACGGCGCGAGCCCCAGCGCGACGGCCGCCACCGTGACGGCCAGGATGCCGATGATGATGGCGCCCGGCACCTTGCGCTGCTCCAGCGCCACGATGATGAAAAAGCCCAGCACCGCCAGCACCGGGCCGGGCTGGTGCAGGTCGCCCAGCGTGACGAAGGTGGCCGGGTGTGCCGCGATCAGCCCCGCGTTCTTCAGGCCGATGATGGCCAGGAAGAGGCCGATGCCGGCCGAGATGGCGAACTTCAGCGAACGCGGAATGGCGTTGACGATGGCCTCGCGCAATTTGAACAGGCTGATGAGGATGAACAGGCAGCCCGAGATGAAGACCGCGCCCAGCGCCATCTGCCACGTGTAGCCCATGCCCTTGACGACGGCAAAGGCGAAGTAGGCGTTCAGCCCCATGCCGGGCGCCAGCGCGATCGGGTAGTTGGCATACAGGCCCATGACCAGCGAACCCAGCGCGGCGGCCAGGCAGGTGGCCACGAACACCGAGTCCTTGGGCATGCCGGCGGCGCTGAGGATGTCCGGGTTGACGAAGATGATGTAGGCCATCGTCAGGAAGGTGGTCAGCCCCGCCAGCAATTCGGTCTTGACGGTGGTGCCATGGGCGGACAGTTGGAAATAGCGTTCCAGCATGCAGGTCTCCTCCTGGGGGTTGCTGCGGGCGATTCTACGCAGCGGTTACCAGCCATTACATCTGGTTGGCCGGGGTAACACCTGTCGCCCTGCGCCTGCGGAAGAATGGACGGTCCGGCGTTCGCCCGGGCCATCCCCGTCTTCTCCACCATGAGCCGACCCGTCAAGAGCAGCAAGAAAACCAAAACGCCGGCCACCCCGCCGGTGCCGGAAGAGAGTTCGCTGAAGCAGGCGCTGCTGGGCTGGTACGGTGTGATCGGCATGATGCTGGGTTACGTCTCGCCCATCAAGCTGCCCTTTGCCGAGTCCAACGTCAAGGCGTACTGGCGTCATGCGCTGGGCAGCCTGGTCCTCGTGCTGGCCCTGCTCACCGGCCTGGTGGGGCTGGCGCTCTACCTGGTGGACGTGAACGACTTCAAGGAACAAATCGTCGACTATGTGAAGACGCATAAGCAGCGCGATCTGGTGATCGAGGGCGACATCCACATCAACTGGTTCCCCAAGCTGGGCCTGGACACCGGCAAGATGAGCCTGAGCCAGCGCAACAGCGGGCGCAAGTTTGCCTCGGTGGAAAACGCGCGGCTGTATGTGGCCTGGTGGCCCTTGTTCACCAAGCAAGTGCAGGTGGAGCGCGTCGTGCTCGACGGCCTGCACGCCAACCTGGTGCGGCACCAGGATGGCAGCACCAACTTCGACGACCTGCTGACACCGGCGGACTGGATGGGCGAGGTGCGGTTCGGGATCGAGAAGGTGCGCGTGCTCGACTCCTCGCTCAACGTCCAGGACGAGGGCACGGACCTGACGCTGCTGCTGCATGACCTGAACCTGGAGACCGGCCGCCTGGCCGACGGCACCGCCGGCCAGGTGGACACACGCTTTCGCCTGCAATCGCTGCAGCCACCGCTGGACCTGCAGGTCCACGCCAACGGTCATGTGCTGTACCAGCACGCCGGCCAGCGTTACGACATCGCCAATATGGAAGGCCAGGCGCGCGGCGAAGCCGCGGGCCTGAGCGACCTGGCGCTGGACTGGCGCGGTTCCCTGACCCTGCAACCCGCCGCGCAACAGTTCACGCTGGACAAGTTCAGCGGCACCGCCCGGGGCCACGTCAAGCAGCGCAGCTTTGAAGCGCGCCTGAGCGCCGCCAGCCTGAAACGGGACAAGCAGCAGTGGCACGGCAGCACCGTCAGTGCGGGCCTGAGTGTGCAGCATGACAAGGACCTCTGGAGTGCCTCGGTGGACCTGCCCGCGCTGGACGGCGACGCCCAGTCCCTGCACAGCGACAAGCTGCAGCTGGCGCTGGACCTCTTCCCCGGCGACATGACGCTGCAGGGCAAGTTCAGCAGCCCGCTGCGCCTGGACCTGGAGAGCCGCGAA
>JAJZUZ010000253.1 GCA_021845965.1 Pseudomonadota bacterium
GGTGCCGGTGCTGTCGCCGTCGGCAATGGGCAGGCGCTCGACCAGCAGCATGTTGCCCGTGTCCAGGCCGGCGTCCATCTGCATGATGGTGACGCCCGTCTCGGCGTCGCCCGCCTCGATGGCGCGGTGGATGGGTGCGGCGCCGCGCCAGCGCGGCAGCAGCGAAGCGTGGATGTTGAGGCAGCCGAGCCTGAAGCTGTCCAGCACCCACTGCGGCAGGATCAGCCCATAGGCGGCCACCACCATGACATCGGCGCGGACCGCCTCGATGGCGGCGCGGGCCGCGGCGGCTTCAGCCGGGTACTTGCCGTCCAGGCGCAGGCTGGGCGGCTGCGCCACCGCGATGCCGTGCTCCAGCGCAAACTGCTTGACCGGCGAGGCCTGCAGCTTCATGCCACGGCCGGCAGGCCGGTCGGGCTGGGTCAGCACCAGGGGAATTTCGAAACCGGCTGCGTGCAAGCGCGCCAGCGCCACCCGCGCGAATTCGGGCGTGCCGGCAAAGACCACTCTCAACGCTGCGCCTCGCGCTGGGCCTTGAGCATCTTGGTCTTGATGCGGTTGCGCTTGAGCGGCGAAAGGTATTCCACGAAAACCTTGCCCAGCAGGTGGTCCATTTCGTGCTGGATGCAGATTGCCAGCAGACCCTCGGCCTCGATCATCTGCTCCTTGCCTTCGCCGTCGAGCGCGCGCACGTGCACCCGCTCGTGCCGCTCGACGCCGTCGTAGATGCCGGGCACGGAGAGGCAGCCCTCATCGTTGATCTTCTTTTCCGCACTGGCCCAGATGATTTCCGGGTTGATCAGCACCAGCGGCTGGTCGCGCCCCTCGGATACGTCGATGACGATCAGGCGTTCATGCACATTGACCTGGGTCGCCGCCAGACCGATGCCGTGGGCCTCGTGCATGGTCTCGAACATGTCGGCAATCAGCTGCTTGACGCGCGCGTCGACGGCCTGCACGGGCTTGGCCACGGTGTGCAGGCGCGGGTCGGGAAAAGTGAGAATGGGTAACAGGGCCATAAAAAGCTCGCAGATGTCGCTATTTTCGCCACTTTTGGCCAGGCAGTTTGAAACAAAGTTCAGAAAACATTGCCCAATCAAGGGCTTGGGCGCAAAATCGCGCGTGATTTGTTAAGACTTTCCGGGTCCGGCGGACGGCCGTCCGCGCCCGGAGCCAGCCCGGGGGCACCGTGAAACAGCAAGACATGAAGAGCAGCAAGATGGGAGTCCGAACCCGAGTTTCGATGATCGTCGCCCTGGGCCTGGGAGGCTGCCTCCTGACACTACCGGCCTGGAGCCAGAAATTCCCCAACCTGCCGATCACGCAGGAGCAGAAGGCCACGGCCGACAAGGTCTCCCAGGCCGGCGTGGCGCTGGCCGATCTGGTGGCCGATGCCCCGGACACCTATGTCGTCAAGGTCGGCGACACCCTGTGGGCCATCTCCGGGATGTACCTCAAGAGCCCTTGGCGCTGGCCCGAGCTCTGGGGCATGAACCTGGAAGAGATCCACAACCCGCATCTGATCTTTCCGGGCCAGACCCTGTACCTGCTCAAGCGCGACGGACGCGCACGGCTGAGCACCAAGCCAGAGGGCGCGGCTGAAGCTGGCGCCGCCGATGCCGGCACGGCCGCACCGCAAGACGGCGCGGGAGCAGCGGCTGCCACCCAGGGGCGTGATGGCATGGAAACCGTGCGGCTGTCGCCGCACATCCGCTACCAGGAAGTCCGCAACCCGCTGACGACCCTGCGCATCAGCGCCATCGAGCCCTTCCTCGCCGAACCGCTCATCGTGGAGGAAGCTGAATTCCAGCTGGCGCCGCGCATTGTGGCCGCCACCGAGAACCGCGTCATGATCGGCCGTGGCGACCGCGTCTATGCCCGGGGCCCGGCCGAGGCGCCCATGATGGACGACCAACCCAAGACCAAGCTGTACCGGATCTTCCGCAACGCCAAGCCGCTGAAGGACCCGGACACCGGTGAAGTCCTGGGCTACGAGGCGGAGTTCCTGGGCAAGGCCGCCCTGGCGCGCAGCGAAGGCAGCACCGAGGTGACAGCAAGCAGTGGCACGACGCGCGCCGTGCAGGTGCCCGCGACGATAGACGTGACACAGGCCAAGAGCGAGATCCTGGTCGGCGATCGGCTGGCACCGGAGCCCGAGCGCGAGTTCCTGAGTTTCACGCCGCGCGCACCGGCCGGGGCCGTCACCGGCCGCATCGTGTCCATTTACGGTGACAATGCGGTAGCCAACGCGTCGCAGAATCAGGTGGTGGTGATCAACCGCGGCAAGCGTGACGGCATCGAAAGCGGCCAGGTGCTGGCCATCCTGAAGGACGGCCGGCAACTCACCGACAGCACCGACCCCACCCGTGCGCTCATCAAGCTGCCCAATGAACGCAACGGCCTGATGATGGTGTTCCGCACCTACGAGAAGCTGTCCTACGCCCTGATCCTGAACATCAACGATACGGTGCGCGTCGGCGACCGCCTGGCCTCGCCGCAGTAAATGCCGCCGGCGCCCGCCCATGGAGCGCGATGAACTGGCCGACTGGCTGCGCCTGACACAGACGCCGGGCGTCGGCAACGACAGTGTGCGCCGGCTACTGGCGGCCTTCGGCCTGCCGGCGGACATCTTCAGGCAGTCTGCGCCGGCCCTGCAACAGCTGCTGACGCCAGCGCAGGCCGCCGCCCTGCAGCAGGAACCCGAGGATCTGGGCGAGTTGCAGGCGCGCACCTGGGCCTGGTTGCAGGAAGCCCCGCGGAGGCGCACCATCGTGTCCCTCGGCGATCCGTGCTACCCGGCCGCCTTGCTCCACATTGAAGACCCACCGCCGCTGTTGTATCTGATGGGGCGGCTGGACCTGCCACTGGACCCCATGCACTGCCTGGCCATCGTCGGCAGCCGCAACCCGACACCACA
>JAJZUZ010000254.1 GCA_021845965.1 Pseudomonadota bacterium
CCGCGTGCCGAGCTGCACTACCTGCCCGGCATCATCTGGATTCCCAGCGGCCTGCGCACGCGCGAGGACCTGGTCGTGCCGCTGGGCAACTTCTTCACCCGCATGAAGGTGCAGCACATCGCCGCCGAGGTGACCGGCCTGCGCGAAGGCGGCCGCATCGTGGACACCACGGCCGGCGAGGTGCGCAACGACGCGCTGGTGATCGCCAGCGGCGGGCGCTTCATCAAGAAGCTGCCGGGCATCGAACACGCCATCACGCCCTGCGAGGGCATCGCCGCCGCGGAGCAGATCCGCGACCGCCTGCGCGCCATGACCGGCGGCACCATTGCCGTCGGCTTTGCCGGCAACCCCAATGAGCAGAGCGCGGTGCGCGGCGGGCCGATGTTCGAGTTCCTGTTCGGCATCGACCGCCAGTTGCGCCGCGAAGGCCGGCGCGACCAGTTCGAACTGGTGTTCTTCAACCCCTCCAAGGAGCCGGGCAACCGCCTCGGCCCCAAGGCCGTGCAGCACCTGCTGGCCGAGATGGAACGCCGCAACATCCGCACCCACCTGGGCCACAAGATGGTGCGCTTCGAAGCCGACAAGGTGGTGACCGAAGGCGGTGAATTCGCGGCCCACCTCATCCTCTTCATGCCCGGCATGACCGGCAACCTCTGGTTCGACCAGACCGAGCTGGCCCGCTCGCCCGGCGGCCTGCTGAAGGCCGACGCGCAATGCCGCGTCGAAGGCGCGCAGCACGTCTATGTGGTGGGCGACTCCGGCAGCTTCCCCGGCCCGGACTGGATGCCCAAGCAGGCGCACATGGCCGACCTGCAGGCCGCAGCCGCCGCCGAGAACCTGCTGGCCGGCCTGCGCGGCCAGCAGCCAACGGCGACCTTCAAGGTGGAACTGGCCTGCATCATCGACGCGCTGGACCAGGGCACGCTGGTGTGGCGCACGCCCACGCGCAACGTCATCCTGCCGTCTACCCGGCTGCTGCACTGGGCGAAACGGGGTTTCGAGCGCGCCTACCTGCGCAAGTACCGCTGAGGCGTAGCCCGAGCCGGCGCTGGCCAGCCCACGCGGTTCTTCAGCTTTGCGGCCCGCCCTTGTAGCGCTGGTGCAGGATGCGCACGCGCTGCACGTAGACCTGCGTCTCGGCGTACGGCGGCACGCCGGCGTACTTCTGCACCGCCTGCGGGCCCGCGTTGTAGGCGGCCGTGGCCAGGGTGATGTCGCTGCGGAACTGCGCCAGCAGTTCCGCCAGGTACTTCACGCCGCCGCGGATGTTCTCGTGCGGCGCCCGCGGATTGGCCACCCCCAGCAGGCGCGCCGTGGCCGGCATGAGCTGCATGAGGCCGATGGCCCCCTTGGGCGAACGCGCCCGCGCGTTGAAACCCGATTCGGCGTGGATCACGGCGCGCACCAGGGCCGGGTCGACGCGGTACTGGCGCGCCGCGCCCTCGATCTCGTCGGCGAACTCCCTGCGGTACAGGCGCGTCACGTTCCAGTTGATGGTGGACTGCGGGTTGCAGGCATAACAACCGTAGTGCAGCACCACGTAGTTGCTGTGCGCGGGCGGGCGGTCGGAGAACGAGGTGGTGCCGCCGGAGAGGTAGCGGTAGATCTTGGTGGCCGGCTTGGGCAGGTCCGCGGACGCCGCGCCCTCGCGCGGCGCCAGCGGCTCGGCGGCGCAGGCGGTCCCGGCCAAGAGGCCCAGGAGCGCACCGCACACGGCGAGCGTGCGCCAACGTGGCAGTGAGGAGCAGCGGGCGGACATGGGTCGGGGTTCGGGTCGGCCGGAACCGACATTGTCCCGGCAAACGGGCGCCGCGCCAAGCGCCGGAACAGCCGAAATGGCCCCGATCAGTGGGCTTTTTCCCAGTTCGGCCCCACGCCCACCTCGGCCAGCAGCGGTACCTTGAGCTTGGCCACGCCGGCCATGATCCGCGGGATTTCGTGGCGCAGCCAGTCGACCTCGTCCTCGGGCACCTCGAACACCAGTTCGTCGTGCACCTGCATGATCATCTTCGTGCGGCGCTGCTCGGCATCGAGCACGCGCTGCACCTCGTTCATGCTGAGCTTGATCAGGTCGGCCGCCGTGCCCTGCATGGGTGCGTTGATGGCTGCGCGCTCGGCGCCGCTGCGGCGCGGACCGTTGGGGGAGTTGATCTCGGGCAGGTACAGGCGCCGGCCAAACACCGTCTCCACATAACCACGCATCTTGGCCTGCTGGCGGGTGTCGTCCATGTACTGCTTCACACCCGAGAAGCGCTGGAAGTAGCGTTCGATGTAGTTCTTGGCCGCGGTGTTGTCGATGCCTAGGCTCTTGGCCAGACCAAACGCGCTCATGCCATAGATCAGGCCGAAGTTGATGACCTTGGCATAACGACGCTGTTCGCTGCTGACGGCACTGGTCGGGATGCCGAAAACCTCGGCCGCGGTGGCGCGGTGCACATCCATGCCGTCGTGGAAGGCCAGCAGCAGCGCGGCATCGCCGCTGATGTGCGCCATGATGCGCAGCTCGATCTGCGAATAGTCGGCGCTGGCGATCATATGGCCGGGCGGCGCGATGAAGGCCTCGCGGATGCGCCGGCCTTCGGGCGTGCGCACCGGGATGTTCTGCAGGTTCGGGTCGTTGCTCGACAGCCGCCCCGTCACGGCCACCGCCTGCGCATAGTGGGTGTGCACACGGCCGGTGCGCTTGTCCGCCATGGCAGCCAGCTTGTCGGTATAGGTGCTCTTGAGCTTGGACAGGCCGCGGTGCTCCAGGATCTTGGCCGGCAGCGGAAAGTCTTCCGCCAGCTTCTCCAGCACCTCTTCGTCGGTGCTGGGGGCGCCGGTGGCCGTCTTCTTCACCACCGGCAGGCCCAGCTTGCCGAAGAAGATCTCGCCGATCTGCTTGGGGCTGCCGAGGTTGAAGGGCTGGCCCGCC
>JAJZUZ010000255.1 GCA_021845965.1 Pseudomonadota bacterium
ATTTCATCGACGTCGCGGTGCGCAACGTGCGCGACTCGCTGCTGCTCGGCGGCCTGCTGGTGGTGCTGGTGATCGTGCTGTTCCTGCTCGACTGGCGCGCCGCGCTGATCTCCAGCCTGGCCATCCCACTGTCGCTGCTGGCGGCGGTGACGGTGCTGGTGCAGACGAGCGTGACCCTCAACGTCATGACCCTGGGCGGGCTGGCGATCGCCATCGGGGTGGTGGTCGACGACGCCGTGATCGACGTGGAGAACATCCTGCGCCGGCTGCGCGACAACCGTGCGCAGTCCGCGCCCCGTGCCCCGCTGCGCGTCGTGCTCGACGCCTGCCTGGAGGTGCGCGGCGCGGTGGTCTACGCCACCGCGGCCGTGCTGCTGGTGGTGGTGCCCGTGCTGCTGCTGCCCGGCCTGGCCGGACGTCTGTTCGCGCCGCTGGCGCAGGCCTACGCCCTGGCGGTGCTGGCCTCGCTGGCGGTGGCGCTCACCGTCACTCCGGCGCTCGCTGCGCTGCTGCTGGCCCGGCATACCGGGCGGGCGCACGCGCCGCCGCTGATCCGGCTCGCGCGGCGCGGCTACGACGCGCTGCTGCGCGTGCTGCTGCCGCATTGGGTGCCGGCCATCCTGGCCACCGCCCTGCTCACCGGCGGGGCGGCCTGGCTGGCCACCGGCATGGGCGGCAGTTTCCTGCCGCCGCTGCAGGAGGGGCAGTACATCGTGCACATGCACCTGGCACCGGGTGCCTCGC
This sequence comes from Pseudomonadota bacterium, assembly GCA_021845965.1. Taxonomy (GTDB): domain Bacteria; phylum Pseudomonadota; class Gammaproteobacteria; order Burkholderiales; family Burkholderiaceae_C; genus Hylemonella. The sequence goes on from JAJZUZ010000255.1 coordinate 745, forward strand.
TCGACGCCTCGCTCGCCCTGGGCGCACGGATCGGCGCGGCGCTCGAAAAGCTGCCCGAGGTGCGCGTGGTGGCGCAGCACGTCGGCCGCGCCACGCTGTCGCCCGACGCGGCGGGAACCCAGTCCAGCGAAATCGACGTCGACCTCAAGCCCGGGGCGAACTCGGCGCGGGCGCTGGCCGACATCCGCCATGTGGTGGCCGGCTTCGCCGGAGCGACCTTCCGCATCGACAGCTTTTTCACCGAACGCCTGGACGAGACCGCCTCCGGCGGCAACACTGCGCCGCTGACGGTGCAGGTATTCGGCAACCATCTGGCCGACATCGACGGCGTGGCGCAGCGCGTGGCCGGCGTGATCGCCGCGCTGCCAGGCGCCAGCGGCGTGCAGGTGCAGGCCCCGCCCGGCGTGCCGCAGCTCGACATCGATCTCAAGCCCGGCGCCCTGCGCGCCTGGGGCCTGCAGCCGCTGCCGGTGCTGACGGCCATCCGCACCGCCTTCGCCGGCAGCACCGCCGGCACGGTGTACCGCGGCGCGGTGCCGGTGCCGGTGCGGGTGGTCCTGCCCGCGGCGGCGCGCGACAGCCCGCGGCAACTGGGCGACCTGCTCATACGCAGCCCCGCGCTTGGTTTCGTGCCGCTGGCACAGCTGGCCAGCATCACGCCGTCCAGCGGCAGCAGCCTGATCGAACACATCGGCGGGCAGCGCGTGCAGACCGTGCTGGCGCTCACCACATCGTCCAACCTCACCGGCTTCGTGCAGCGCGCCGAAGCGGCGGTGCGTGCGCAGGTGCAGCTGCCGCCCGGCGTCACCCTGGAGTTCAGCGGCGAGGCGGCGCAGCGCGCGCAGACCCTGCACGCGCTGTCGCTGTCGCTGCTGGGTCTGGGCGCCAGCCTGGCGCTGCTGCTGGCAATGGCGCTGCGCAGCGCGCGCCAGGTGCTGCTCGTGCTGCTAAGCCTGCCGGCGGCCTGGGCCGGCGGCGTGCTGGCGGCGTGGCTGGTGGGCGGCGTGCTGTCGCTGGGTGCGGTGATCGGCCTGTTGGCGCTGATGGGCATCAGCTTGCGCAACGCCATCCTCATCTTCGCCCACACCCAGCATCTGATGCGCACCGAGGGCCGATCGTGGAGCGCCGAAACCCTGCGCGCCGCCGTCGGCGACCGCCTCGCACCGATCGTGATGACCACGCTGGTGACGGCGCTGGGCGTGCTGCCGCTGGCGCTGGGCCTGCATGCGCCGGGGCGCGAAATCGAGGGTCCGATGGCCGTGGCCCTGCTCGGCGGGCTGCTCACCAGCCTGCTGTTCAACCTGCTCGCCCTGCCGGCACTGGCACTGCGCTTTGGTGCGATGCCTGCCTCCGGCGCGGGGACGCCGCTGCCGACGACCGGTTGACGATACGCCCGCCGCACCGGGCCGATCGGACTGCGCCAAGGTTCGGCAGATCCTTGATCCGCCGCAAACGGCTCAGCCAATGCGCAGTCCGATCTTGTTCCCGGACCCATTGCCTAATAGAGTGAAAGCACGGGGCAGTCACCCGCATATCCGGCATTTCAGATCGGGTGGGGCGGAGGGGGCGGATCTTTACCAAAGATATACGTTTTCTCACGTTTTCGTGAGCGCCCATGTCATGGCTCCGTCATGCGCCAATGGCAGGGTAGTGAAATAGCTCGAAAACAAACAATCGACCGCCGCAATGCAGGGATAAAGTTCCAGCGCGCACGGTAAATGTCCGTGAATTCACAGGCCAATGGGCGCTTTTAAAATTCGCACAATTTCGAGCACGCGACTCTGATTACAAGTAAATAAACCCGAATCGGCAGCTTTCAATTTAACCGTTGGGAGGATTTGATAATGAAAAAACTGCAGTTTTCGCCCTTGTTTGTCGCCCTCGCGAGTGCCGGGCTTATGACTATTTTCTCGCCTTGCCTGCATGCGCAGGCGGCCGCGTCTCAGGCCAGTGCGCAAAATGGCTATGCCGCGCAAAAGACCGACAAGAAAGGCCGTGTCGAAACGCTGTCCAAGGTCGAAATCATCGCCAGGGAACTGACCCTGACCCGCATCCCCATGCATTCGGCCTACAGCGAGTCGGTGATCGGGCCCTCGGCGATCCGCTTCGCCTCGCCCATGCTCGACGTGCAGGGCCTGCTGGAGCGCACGCCCTCGATCAACGTGCG
>JAJZUZ010000256.1 GCA_021845965.1 Pseudomonadota bacterium
AGCCGATGAAGAGCAGGGCCAGCAGCACGGGCAGTTGGTCGGCGCCCAGCAGGAAAAGCACCAGCAGCAGACTCAGGGTGCCGGCGTAGCCCCAGGCGGCGGCGCGCACCATGGGCACGAGGCCGAAACGCTTGCCCAGGCGCGCCGTGAGCTGCGACATGCCGATGAAGGAGGCCGCGTTCGAGGCGAAGACCACGCTGTACTGGCGCGGTGTCAGGCCGTAGTGCTCGATGAGCACGAAGGAGGAATTGGCCAGGTAGGCAAAGAAGCTGGAGATGCCGAAGGCGCCGATGAAGGTGAGGCCGAGGAAATGCCGGTCGCGCAGCAGCGTGCGGTAGCCGGCCAGCGCCTGGCGCCAGCTGCTGTTGCGCCGCTCGGCGGCGCTGCGCGTCTCGCGCAGCTGCGTGGCCACCAGCAGCAGGCCCAGCAGGCCCGCGGTCAGCATGAACCAGAAGGCGCTGCGCCAGCCCAGCGCCTCGGTCAGCAGGCTGCCGGCCAGCGGCGCCAGGATGGGCGAGACGCTGAAGACCAGCATCAGCATGGACATGAGGCGCAGCGCCTGGTGGCCGGTGTGCAGGTCGCGCACGATGGCGCGCGGCACCACGCTGCCGGCGCAGGCGCCCAGGCCCTGCACGAAGCGCATGGCGACCAGCGTGTGAATGTCGGGCGCCAGCGCGCAGCCCACGCTGCCGACGGCGAACAGCACCAGGCCCACGTACAGCGGCAGCTTGCGGCCATACTGGTCCGACAGCGGGCCGTAGATGACCTGCCCCAGGCCCAGGGCGATGAAGAAGGACATGAGGCTGCCCTGCACAGCGCTGGTGGGCGCGCCCAGGTTCTGCCCGATGGCAGGCAGGGCCGGCAGGTACATGTCGATCGCGAAGGGGCCGATGGCCGAGAGCAGGCCCAGGATGAGGGCGGTGCGCAGAAAGCTGGAGGTCATGCGAAGCACGGGGCGCCATGGGCGCCGCTGCGTAAAAGCAACTGATTGTGGCACCGGCGCGGGCTCGCTGTGCGAAGCCGGTCGAAGACCCGCTCAGCGGCGCTGCCGCTCTCGCTCGTAGTCTTCGTAGGACTGGCGGTTCACCCGCGCCATGCAGTCCTCATAGCCGCCCGGCGGCAGCTTGCGGCATTCGTTCTCGGCGCTGGCGCGCATGCCTTCGTACCAGGCGCGGCTGCTGCAGGCCGGCAGCAGGGCCGCGGCCAGCAGGGCGAACAGTGTGGCTCTCATCGGCACGGTTTTCATGCGGCGTAGCGCAGTACGGCGAAGAAATGAAAGCCGGTGCCCGTGGCGACGAAGCCATGCCAGACGGCGTGCGCGTAGCGCAGCCGCGAGTCCAGCACGAAGAAGACGACGCCGACGGTGTAGGCCAGCCCGCCGGCCACCAGCAGGGCCACGCCCGCCGCCTGCACCCGTTCCACCAGGGGCACGGCGGCAATCAGCACCAGCCAGCCCATGGCCAGGTACAGGCCGGTGGACAGCCAGGGGTGGGAGAGGCGGTCGAAGGCCTTGAGTGTCACACCCAGCGCCGCCATGCCCCAGACCAGGCCGAACAGCGTCCAGCCCCAGGGGCCGCCCAGCGCGCCGAGAGCAAACGGCGTGTAGCTGCCGGCGATGAAGAGGTAGATGGCGCCGTGGTCGAGCTTGCAGAACACGCGCTTGGCGCGGCCCGCCGGCAGGGCGTGGTAGAGCGTGGAGGCGAAGTAGAGCAGCACCATGGTGGCGGCAAACACCGCGGCGCCCACGATGTTGGCGGCCTTGAGGTGGGTGGCGGCGGCGATGAGCACCGGCGCGGCGGCCAGGGCCGCGAGCAGCGCGACGCCGTGGCTCACGCTGTTGGCGATTTCCTCGCCCAGGGTCTGGGGGCGTTCGGTCATGGACGCATTGTCACACCGGTTGACCGCGCGTGGCACAAATTTGCCTGGTTCCTGTCGCCGATCAAGGCGTTTGAACCTATGATCTCGCCAGCGCCGTAGCCCGGCGGTCCCGTTCCCGTTCTTCTTCTTTGTGCCGCGCTGATGGACCTCAAATCCCTGCTTGCTTCGCCGATCGCCTTGCCCAGCATCCCGCGGGTGATCGCGCTCGCCCTGAACGAGCTCAATGCCGACGAGCCGGATCTGCTGCGCGTGAGCTCCATCCTGGGGCAGGAGCCGGTGTTGACGGCGCGCATCCTGCAGGTGGTCAACTCGGCTCGCTTCCAGCTCAGCCGGCCGCTGGGCACGGTGAACGAGGCCCTGGCCATCCTGGGCCTGGGGCAGGTGCGCGACATGGTGATCGAAGCCGCCACCACCAGTGCCTTTCGCAAGGTGGGCGGCGTGGACATGCAGCAGTTCTGGCGCTACAGCCTCAACACCGCCAAGCTGACCCAGCGCCTGACCAGCACGCAGCGCGTGTCCGTCTCGCCCTACACGGTCGGGCTGGTGCACGCGCTGGGCGAGCTGGTCATGCACCGCGGCCTGGTGCAGGAGATGGAGCACCTGAACCGGCGCGTCAATGTGTTCGCGCCTGATCGCGCGCAGGCCGAGCATGAGCTGCTGGGTTATTCCTACGCGCAGGTGGGTGCCGGGTTCGCGCGCGCCTGGCACCTGCCGGTCGAGCTGGTGGAGACGCTGGAATACCACGACGCGCCCTTCGAGCGCGACGGCTACGAGCCCATGGCCGGCATCCTGCACGTGGCGGCGTGGCGTTGCCGCGCCTACGAGATGGGCTACACGGAAAAGGAACTCACGGTGACCTTCCCGGACCAGACCGCGCTGGCGGTGGACCTGGACCTGAGCGTGGTGCTGGCGCACGCGCCGGTGGAGTGGACCACGCGGCAGGAGGCTCAGGCCTTCATGGCGTGAGCCGGCCGGCGCGCCTGCAGGTGGTGGCGCCGGTAGAACAGATGCTTGAGCCCCTC
>JAJZUZ010000257.1 GCA_021845965.1 Pseudomonadota bacterium
GAGGAAACACCATGAGCGTCAACGCACCCCTGGGCATCGTCAAGCGCAACATCGTGCGCGCCGACGCTGCCGCCACCGACAAGCTGGCCAAGTACGGCGTGGCCACCGTGCACGAGGCCCAGGGCCGCATCGGTCTGATGCAGTCCTATATGCGCCCGATCTACTCTGGAGCGAAGATCTCCGGCACCGCGGTGACCGTGCTGCTGCACCCCGGTGACAACTGGATGCTGCACGTCGTGGCCGAGCAGATCAAGCCGGGCGACATCGTGGTGGCTGCGCTGTCCGCTCCCAACACCGACGGCTTCTTCGGCGACCTGCTGGCCACCAGCTTCAAGGCCCGCGGCGCGCGCGGCCTGATCATCGACGGCGGCTGCCGCGACATCGCGGAACTCAAGGCCATGGATTTCCCGGTCTGGAGCCGCGCCATCAGCGCCAAGGGCACGATCAAGGCCACGCTGGGTTCCGTCAACATTCCGGTGGTCTGCGCCGGCATGATCGTCAACCCGGGTGATGCCATCGTGGCCGACGACGACGGCGTGGTCGTCGTCAACGCCGCCGACGTCAAGAAGGTCGCCGACGCCGCCGAGGCGCGCGAGGCCAATGAAGGCGAGAAGCGCGCCAAGCTGGCCGCCGGTGTGCTGGGCCTGGACATGTACAAGTTCCGCGAGCCGCTGGAAAAGCTGGGGCTCAAGTACATCGACTGAAGCGCATCAGGCCATCTGCCGCACCCGCGCTACGGCGGGTGGTGGCGCTGGTCAATCCCCGCGGGCTGGCGGCCGGCGGAGCAAGGACAGGCCGCTCGTGCGGCCCCGAGATTTGGAAGACGTACAGTTTTGGAGCACACAACAATGAACAAACCGACCACGGGTCCGTTCGAAAAAACCGCGGGCTGGCTGGACTGGTACACCGGTCCGAGCCAGCCGAAGTTCAAGCTGCCCGCCGGGGCGGTGGACGCCCACTGCCACGTGTTCGGCCCCGGCGCGCAGTTCCCCTACGCGCCCGAGCGCAAGTACACGCCCTGCGATGCCAGCAAGGAGCAGCTCTTCGCCCTGCGTGACCACCTGGGCTTTGCGCGCAACGTGATCGTGCAGGCCACCTGCCACGGCGCCGACAACCGCGCCCTGGTGGACGCCTGCCTGTCCTCCAGCGGCAAGGCGCGTGGCGTGGCCACGGTCAAGCGCAGCGTGACCGACGAGGAGCTGCAGCAGCTGCACGCCGCCGGTGTGCGCGGTGTGCGCTTCAACTTCGTCAAGCGCCTGGTGGACTTCACGCCCAAGGACGAGCTGATGGAGATCGCCGGCCGTGTCGCCAAGCTGGGCTGGCATGTGGTGATCTATTTCGAGGCGGTGGACCTGCCCGAGCTGTGGGACTTCTTCACCGCGCTGCCCACCACCGTGGTGGTGGACCACATGGGCCGCCCCGACGTGAGCAAGCCCGTGGACGGGCCCGAGTTCGAGCTCTTCATCAAGTTCATGCGCGAGCACGAGAACGTCTGGAGCAAGGTGAGCTGTCCCGAGCGTCTGTCGGTGGCCGGCCCCAAGGCCCTGAATGGCGAGCAGGCGGCCTACCGGGATGTGGTGCCGTTTGCCAAGCGCATCGTCCAGGAGTTCCCGGACCGCGTGCTCTGGGGCACCGACTGGCCGCACCCCAACCTGAAGGACCATATGCCCGATGACGGCCTGCTGGTGGACTTCATCCCGCACATCGCGCCCACGGCCGAGCTGCAACAGAAGCTGCTGGTGGACAATCCCATGCGCCTGTACTGGCCGGAAGAAGTCGTCGTGAAGTAAGGAGTTCCCATGTCGCTCGAAAAACCCTATCTGGACGTGCCCGGCACGACCATCTTCGACGCCGAGCAGAGCCGCAAGGGCTACTGGCTCAACCAGTTCTGCATGAGCCTGATGAAGGCCGAGAACCGCGAGCGCTTCAAGGCTGACCAACGCAAGTACCTGGACGAGTGGCCGATGACGGAGGAGCAGAAGCAGGCCGTGCTGAACGCCGACCTGAACAAAGCCATCTCCCTGGGCGGCAACATCTATTTCCTGGCCAAGCTCGGTGCCACGCACGGCAAGAGCTTCCAGCAGATGGCGGGCTCCATGACCGGCATGACCGAAGAGGAGTACCGCGACATGATGATCAGCGGCGGCCGCAGCCCCGAAGGCAATCGCTACACCGGCGAGAACGGCACCGCCCAGCCGCAGAACCAGCCCCAGGGTCACGGCAGCGGCAAGCTCCTCTGATGCCAGCGGGTCGGATCACGAATTTGCGCAGCAAATTGTGCTCTGACCCCTCCGTTCAACCAAGCGGGTCGGATCACGAATTTGCGCAGCAAATTGTGCTCTGACCCCTCCATACAAGGACCGACATGGCCAAGATCACCGCCTCCGTCTACACTTCACACGTGCCCGCCATCGGCGCGGCCATCGACCTGGGCAAGACCACCGAACCCTACTGGCAGCCCCTGTTCAAGGGCTACGATTTCTCCAAGCAGTGGTTCAAGGACAACAAGCCCGATGTCATCTTCCTCGTCTACAACGACCACGCCACTGCCTTCAGCCTGGAGCTGATCCCCACCTTTGCCATCGGTACCGCGGCCGAGTACCAGCCGGCGGACGAGGGCTGGGGCCCGCGCCCCGTGCCCACCGTCAAGGGCCACCCGGAGCTGGCCTCGCACATCGCACAGTCAGTGATCCAGCAGGATTTCGACCTCACCATCGTCAACAAGATGGACGTGGACCATGGCCTGACCGTGCCCATGTCGCTGGTCTGCGGCACGCCGGCCAAGGAACACTTCGAGTGGCCCTGCCCGGTAATTCCCTTTGCCGTCAATGTGGTGCAGTACCCCGTGCCCAGCGGCAAGCGCTGCTTCCAGCT
>JAJZUZ010000258.1 GCA_021845965.1 Pseudomonadota bacterium
CGCTGTTCGGCGAGAACGACCTGGTGGCGCTGTTTTCCTTCGCCCGCGCCTACTTCATGGTGGACATGGAGGTGCCCTCGGCCTACGTGCAGTTCCTGCGCAGCATGATGCCGCGCAAGCCCCGCGCGGAGCTCTACAACGCCCTGGGCCTGGCCAAGCAGGGCAAGACGCTGTTCTACCGCGACTTCCTCTACCACCTGAAGCACTCCAGCGACAAGTTCCGCATCGCGCCCGGCATCAAGGGCATGGTCATGCTGGTGTTCGACCTGCCGTCCTTTCCCTATGTGTTCAAGATCATCCGCGACTGGTATCCGCCCCCGAAGGACACCACGCGCGAGCAGATCAAGGGCAAGTACCTGCTGGTCAAGCAGCACGACCGCGTGGGCCGCATGGCCGACACGCTGGAGTACAGCCTGGTGGCCTTCCCGCGCGAGCGCTTCGACGACGAACTGATCGAGGAAATCCGCAAGCTCGCCCCCAGCCAGCTGGAGATCAGCGACCGCGACCAGGATGGCCGCCAGGAAGTCATCATCCAGCACCTGTACATCGAGCGGCGCATGATCCCGCTCAACCTCTACCTGCAGGAGGCCTTCGATGCCGGCGCGGCCGACCCGGCCCGCCGCGACGAGGGCGCCGTGCGCGCGCGCGCCCAGCTGGAGCGCGCCGTGATCGACTACGGCAACGCCATCAAGGACCTGGTGGCGGCCAACATCTTTCCCGGCGACATGTTGTGGAAGAACTTCGGCGTCACACGGCAGGGCAAGGTGGTGTTCTACGACTACGACGAGATCGAGTACGTCACCGACTGCAACTTCCGCCACGTGCCGGCACCGCGCACCGAGGAGGACGAGATGAGCGGTGAGCCCTGGTACAGCGTCGGGCCGCACGACGTGTTCCCCGAGACCTTCGGCCCCTTCCTGCTGGGCAATCCGGCCGTGCGCGAGGTCTTCATGAAGTACCACGCCGACCTGCTCGACCCCGCCTTCTGGCAAAGCCATCAGGAGCGCATCCGGCAGGGCCATGTGTACGACGTCTTTCCCTACGAGCGCAGCCGGCGTTTCTCGCAGCGGCGCAGCAGCATCTAGCCGCACTTTCCTTATCATCCCTTCTTTCACGCACAAGGAGTTTCACCATGTCCGATCCCATCGTCATCGTCGGCGCTGCCCGCACCCCCATGGGCGCGTTCCAGGGCGACTTTTCCTCCCTCGCAGCCCACGACCTGGGCGGTGCGGCCATCAAGGCTGCCGTCGAGCGTGCCGGCATCCAGCCCGAGCGGGTCAACGAAGTGCTGTTCGGCAATTGCCTGATGGCCGGGCAAGGCCAGGCGCCGGCGCGCCAGGCCGGCTTCAAGGGTGGCCTGCCCAAGAGCGCAGGTGCCGTCACCCTGTCCAAGATGTGCGGCTCGGGCATGCGCGCGGCCATGTTCGCGCACGACATGCTGGCCTCCGGCACGGCCGACGTCATCGTCGCCGGCGGCATGGAGAGCATGACCAATGCGCCCTACCTCATGCTCAAGGGCCGCGGCGGCTACCGCATGGGCCACGACAAGATCTACGACCACATGATGCTCGACGGCCTGGAAGACGCCTACGAAGCCGGTCGCTCCATGGGCACCTTCGGCGAGGACTGTGCCGCCAAGTACAAGTTCAGCCGCGAGCAGCAGGACCATTTCGCCAGCACCAGCGTGCGCCGCGCCCAGGCCGCCATCCAGAGCGGCGCCTTCAATGCCGAGATCACGCCCGTGACTGTCAAGAGCCGCGCCGGCGAGACGGTGATCTCCATCGACGAAGGCCCGGGCAAGGCCAAGCTGGACAAGATTGCCGCACTCAAACCCGCCTTCAAGAAGGACGGCACCATCACCGCCGCCAGCAGCTCGTCCATCAACGACGGCGCTGCTGCCCTGGTCATGATGCGCGCCTCCACCGCCGCCAAGCTGGGCTGCAAGCCGCTGGCGAAGATCGTCGCCCACGCCATGCACGCGCAGGAGCCCGAGTGGTTCACCACGGCACCGGTGGGCGCGACGCAGAAGGCGCTGGCCCAGGCGGGCTGGAGCGTGAAGGACGTGGACCTGTGGGAAGTGAACGAGGCCTTTGCCGTGGTGCCGATGGCGCTGATGGAGGAGCTCAAGGTCTCGCACGACATCGTCAACGTCAACGGCGGCGCCTGCGCGCTGGGCCACCCCATCGGCGCCTCGGGCGCGCGCATCATGGTGACGCTGATGTACGCCCTCAAGGCACGCGGCCTCAAGCGCGGCCTGGCCACGCTGTGCATTGGCGGCGGCGAGGGCACCGCGGTGGCGCTGGAAATGCTCTGAACTAGGTAATTCCACCTAAAACGGGGCCGAAATGCCCCCGGGGGTATTACTTTTATTACTTAAGTGGCCGATGATGTATCCGTGTTCCACGGACGTCGCCGGCCATCATGAAATTCAGCGCCAAACTCCTGCTCTGCACCATCCTCCCGGCGGTGCTGTTCATCATTGCCCTGGCCGTCGGCATCGGCGGCCTGGTCTATACCAAGGGGCAGTTCTCGCACTACATCCAGACCGAGCAGCGCATCCACACCGGCCTGACCGAGATGTACGCCCAGGGTTTGCAAATGGGGCAGGCGCTGCGCAATATCGTGCTGGATCCGGCCAACCCCCAGGCCTACAAGAACCTGGACGCTGCACGCCAGGCCTACGAGAAGGCCTACAAGGAAACCGACGGTACGGCCCGCGGCACGGTGTTTGCGGCCGGGCTGGGCAAGTTGCCACCGTTGCGCGCCGCGCATGCCGAGGCTCAGGACAAGGTCCTGGCCTTGGTGAAGGAGCAGGCAGCCGATACCGTCAAGCAGCTCAACAGCAGCGAGACGCCGGCCTGGCGCAA
>JAJZUZ010000259.1 GCA_021845965.1 Pseudomonadota bacterium
TTGTTGTTGAAGACCGCCTTGACGGTAACCTCGCGGCTCTGCCCGGGCTCCAGCGCATCGATGCGTGTCTCGGTCGGGAAGTCCATGAAGTTGTTGAGCACGAAGCTGACCTTGACGTCATTCATCGCCGTGCGGGTGTTGTTGGTCAGCTTGACCGTGCCCACGCCCTCGCCTTCGTAAAGCTTGTAGCTGTTGGAGAAGACGTTGTGCAGCTGGGTGGCGTCGATCTCCAGCGGCGCGCGCATGTCGGCCTGGGTGCTGGCCTGCACGGCCTGCTTGTCCGACTCCACACCGTCCACGCTGCGGGCGGCGAGGTAGAAGGTGTAGCTGGTGCCCGGGTTGAGGTTGTCGCGCTGGAACTCGGGTGCGGCGGTCTCGGCCAGCTTGGTGAACTTGTCGCCGTCCTTCTGGTAGACCAGATAGGCCGTCACCAGCTGCGCATCCAGGGCCTGCCAGCTCAGCCGCACGCGCGAGGTGCCCGCCTCGGCCTTGATGCCCTCCAGCGGCGGCGGCGTGTACTTGAGCGCGGCCGCGGCAACGGCCCCGCTGGCCAGCCCCTCCTGCCCCTGCCCGGTGCCGGACGCCACGCGGTAGTAGTACTTCTCCTCCGGCTTGAGGCCGGCATCCGTGTAGGCCGCGGTCTGGCTGCTGCCGATGCGCTGGTAGGGCCCCTCCTCGCTGGCCGCGCGATACACGAGGTACTGGCTCACATAGGCCAGCGGCGAAGCTGCCCAGCGCAGCTCCACGCCGTGCACCACCGGCCGCGCCGCCAGCTGCTGCGGCGGGCGCGGCTTGTACAGGGTGGTGAAGAGCTGCACGCGCGCGCTGTCGCGCTCGGCGACGTACAAGCTGCTGGCGTCGCGCGCCGCCATGGCGTCGGCACCGGCGAGTTCGCCCTTGTCCTTGCCGGGGGCGCCGAAGGTGCGCAGCAGCCGGCCCTCGAAGCTGTAGACGCGCACCCGGTCGGCGTCGAGCACGAACAGCTCCTCCTGCGTGGCCAGCAGGGCCACCGGGCTGCCGAGCTTTTCGTTCTCGCGCGCCGGGTCGTTGCCGAACTCGCGCAGCGCCTCGCCGGCGGGCGTGTACACCGTCACGCTGTTGCGCCCGGTATCCAGCACGTACAGATTGTCCTGGGCGTCGATGGCCAGCGCCGCGGGCCGGCGCAGCTTTTCGCTCACGCCCTGGCTGATGACCTTGAAGAACACCCCATCGGCGCTGAAGCCCTGGATGCGCCCGTTGCCGCTGTCGGCCACGTACAGGCTGCCGTCGCTGGCGATGACGAAGTCCTGCGGCTCGTCGAGCTGGCCGTTGCGGCTGCCGCTGCTGCCCACTGTCAGCAGCACATTGCCGGCCGCGTCGAGCTTGTGCAGGCGGCCGCGGCCGCGCTCCAGCACCCACAGGGCACCGCCGCGGTCGAAGGCCAGCGCCGTGGGCTCGATGTCCTTGAGCGCCATCTCCTCCACGGCACCGTCCTTGATGCGCAGCAGCGCCGGCTTGTCACGCGCGATCGCGTACAGCGTACCTTTGCCATCCCAGGCCATGCGCCCGGCCGCCGCCGGGATGCTCTGCTGCCATCGTACGAAAGGCACGGCCGACTGCTGCGGTGCGTTGGCCACCACCGTGCCGCCGCCGTTGCGGAAGTGATGCAGCAGGCCGCGCTCGCGGTCGCCCACGTAGACATTGCTGCCATCGACGCCCAGGCCGCTGAGGCTCTGGAACTGGGCACGACCATCGCCGCGCGAGCCGAAATAGCTCACCAGGCGGCCGCTGGCGTCATATTTCTGGATGGCATAACCTTCCGCATCGGCGACGTACAGCGCATCGCCCGCGAGCTGCAGCGCCACCGGCTTGCCGTTCTTGGGCAGCAGGCGCAGGTGGCTGCCGTCCTGCGCATAGACCTTGATCTGCGATTTGTCGCTGAAGAAGCCGCCGCCGGCGTCCAGCACATAGATCTGGCCGCGGACATCCACGGCCACGGCGACCGGCTTGTCGAGCTTGTAGGGTACCTTGCGCTCCTCCAGGCCGCGGTTGGCCGCTGCGCTGTTGATGGGCAGGGTGCCCAGGAAGACGCCGTTGTCGCCATACATCTGGATGCGGCTGTTGCCGGTATCGGCCACATAGACGATGCCACCGGCATAGGCCAGCCCCTGCGGGGACGACAGGCCGCCCTCGCTGCTGCGGCCGCCGAAACGGCCCTTGTACTTGCCCTGCAGGTCGTACATGACGACGCGGTTCTCGTCGCTGTCGAGCACATAGACCGTGTCCGCGGAGACGGCCACCGATTCGGCCCGCCCCAGCAGGTCCCGGCCCTCGCCGTCCTTGGCCTGCAGGCTCAGCAGCACCTGGCCATCCTGGGCGGCGTCCAGCACGTCGACCTGGCCGCTCTTGCGCGCCACATACAGGCGGCTGCCGCCCATGCCCAGCAGCTTGCCGATCTCGTCGGTCTTGAAGAAGCGCACGTACTCGACCCGGCTGGCCGGCGCACTGGCGGCGGTTTGCGCCCAGGCCCCGACCTGCAGCAGCAGGCCCAGGACGGCAACGGTGATCAGACGCATGGTGAGGGTCCTCGCATGGAATGGATGGCAGCTCATTTGTCCTGGCGGTTGAACACGCCGTCCCAGTCTGCGCCGGCGGGACTGGCCTTGAACTGCACCGAGCGCTCCAAATATAGCCGGCTCGGCGTGTCCTGCGGGAACTCGCGCAGGATGGCGGCGAAGGCCCGTTCGGCCTGCTCCCACTGCTGCTGGCGGAACTGGCCCAGAGCGGCGGCAAACAGGGTTTCCAGCCGGTCCTCGCCGGGCTGTGCGGGGCCGCGCAATTCATGGATGGCCACCGGGATGTCCTTGC
>JAJZUZ010000260.1 GCA_021845965.1 Pseudomonadota bacterium
CGTGGTCGGCCACGCAAGATGGCCTGAGTTTCCGCGTCTGCCTATGAAGACACGGGCAGCAGTTCCTGGCCCGTGCGAATGGAGAAAAGTCATGGAAGAAAAAACGAAGCGGCAACTGCCGACCTTCATCTGCCTGCGCGGAGTTTCCGAAGACTGGCAAGAAGACGGCTCCCACATGGTCGATCCAGCCGTCGTGGCCGCCGTCCTGGCTGGCATCGACGTAAGGGAGCGGCACCAAACCATCGTCTCGACAGCTTGCAGCGTGCCCACTCAGGTGGCGGTGGCGCTCAGCAAGTATTTTGGTCCTGTCGACGTTGCCGATGAAACCGTCCACGCGCCAGCGCCCAGCGCGAGCTACTCGTGGCCGGGGCGCCTCCAGTTCATTTTCCCGGGCGGGCTGAAAGTCGAGGCGAGAGAGCAGTTTGATTGTTTTGGGCAGTTCGATTACCGATTTGTCTGACCCAACCCAACCCCGCCTCGGCGGGGTTTTTCATGCGCGCGGTGGACAAGTGACGTGCATGACGCAGGCGCAGGGCTGCTCACTTGCCCACGCGCCAATTTCCGCGCGGGCCTATGCAAGCACCAACACAGGAGCTTGCCATGGCATCACGCTACATCGACATCAACGACTTCATCAAAGAGGCTCACGCCTACCAACTCCAGCGACGCAAGGCGCGGATGCGCGCGATCATCAGAACCGTCCTGACCCGCCTGCTTCTCGTCCTGGCCGCGCTCGCCATCATTGCGCTTGGCTGGTGGACGTTCCCCAGCGCTGCCAAGGCCGCCGAGATCAACGCACCAACGCCCGCCGCGAGCCGCTGGACGCTGGACATCAGCACCGTGTCTTATCACACCAGGCAATGGGCGCGGGACAGCCTCAACCAGCGCAACGAGGGCTTGGGACTGGAATACCAGGCCACGCCAGATTGGGGCCTGGCGGTCGGCTTTTACAAGAACAGCTACAGCCGCACCAGCGCCTATGCGCTGGCGTCCTACACGCCCCTGCACCTGGCCTTGCCAGCGGCCTGGCGCGTGAACGCTGGGCTCACCGCAGGCGTGGTGACTGGCTACACCAGTGCCGAGGCCCCCGCGCGCCCGCTGGCGCTGGCGGCGCTGCTTGAAGTCCGCGACCAGGCGGGCTACGGCATCAACCTCGTCGCCGTGCCAAACATGGGGCCAAGCGCCGGGTTCGTGGGCTTGCAGCTCGTGGTGCCAATCTGAACCGCCATGACAACCATTTACGCCCTTTGGTGGCCAGGCCGCGCTTCGGTTCCGGCCGACCGTGCCTGGATCAACAAAACGCGCCAGTTCCCACGACCGCACGTGACCCATGAAAGCCTGGAAGCCGCGCAAAAAACCGCTGACTGGTTCATTGCCACGGGAGCGGCGCCGCCCGTGCTGATACGGCAGACGGGGCGCAGAACTTGGGAGCGTCTGCCGCCGGAGTTCCAGCCTCGCCAGCCATGAGGCTCGCGCTGGAATTTCCGGCCCTGCCTATGCAGGCAAGGGCAGCGGTTCGCGGCCTGACCCACCGGAGCCAACCATGTTCATCCTGACTCTTTTCACCATGTTGCTGAGCTTCATGGCCCTGCTCGGCGGGGCCTTCGTGGCCTTTGTCCTGCTGGGTCTGCTGCTGAGCAAGATCAGCCTCAAGAACGAGCCCCAGGGCCGTGTGAGGCCCCTGGAATGAACCTTCGCATCACCGACAAACAGGAGCTAGCCATGTGCAGCCCACACATCACAAAACTGCTGAACAGGGTTGACCTGCTGCTGCAAGCCCTGGCGCTCGCGGCCTGGTTCTACCTCATCTTCTTGGTGGCGAGCGGTCACCCCATCCCGCCGCACCACGGCCCTGACTTTTGACCACGGAGAAAAACATGCCAAACGAAAACAGCAGCGAGGTGCTGGTCGCGATCCTTGACAACATCGGCCGGATCGACAGCGCTCACATCGTCATGAAGTGCCCGGCTCACAACGGCGCATTCACGTCCAGCCTCGAAATCACTTTCCTGGCTGGGCGGTTGCACCTGCAGTGCATGTGCGGCTGCACGCAGGACCAAATCCTGACAGCCGTGTTTGGCGCCGGGCAGGAGCAGCCGGACGACCGCATTGATGCGTTCATCGACGCGATCGCGGCCTGATTTCCGCGCAGGCCTATGAAGGTGCGAGCCAAGAGGCTCGCACCAACCGTCAATCCCAAGGAGTAGCAAACATGGATTCCATCTTCGCGCGCGTCGTTGCCGCAGCCATCGGTGCCGTCGCCATCGGCGGCTTCGCCATCCTGACCCACAGCGCCGTCCAGTCATCGAACCAGGCTGCCGCTACGGCGACGCGATTTGTGGCCTCAATGCCCATCCCTGCGGCGCTAGCCCCAGCGAAATGAGCAAGTCCGCCACCCCCAAAAAGCGGCGAGCGAAGAAGCGCGTCATCCCGCCTGGATTGTTCGGCGAGGCCACGGCATCGCGCTCGCGGGCCATCGCCAAGGCGTTCCGGGCCGGGCGTCTGGATGAGGCCCGCCGCCTCGTTAAGGAGAAATCATGAAGAACGGCAAGAGCGCGCTGGAGAAGCTGCGCGATCAGACCCTTGAAGCGGGCCAGCGCCAGGCTGCGGAACTGGCGCGGACGCAGGATCAATACAGGGCCGCCCTGCGGCTCCGGAATGAACTGCAAGGCCACGTCATCAATTATCAACAGCGCCAGCAGGCCATGGACGCGGGCGGCAGCGCCTGGGGCGAGGCCCGCGCCATGCGTGACTTCGTCGCCACGCTGAAAGCAGCGAGTGCCGCGCAGCGCGCCGAAGTCAACAAGCTACAAGGCCTGCTCGACGA
>JAJZUZ010000036.1 GCA_021845965.1 Pseudomonadota bacterium
AGGCCAGCAGCGTGACGGTGCTGCTGGCCGAAGAGGCGGGCCAGGTGCGCCTGTCGGTGATCGACAACGGCCCCGGTCTCACGCCCGCGGAACGCCGGCGCCTGCTGCAGCGTGGCGTGCGCGGCCTAAACGCCGAACGCCTGGGCCAGGGGGCGGGCCTGGGCCTGGCCATCGTGAGCAAGTTTGCGCAGCTCATGCACGCGCGCTTCGAGCTCGCGCCGGCGCCCAGCGGCCAGGGCCTGTGCGCGAGCCTGTACTTCCCGGGCGGGGCCGCCAGCGGCTGACACCGGGGCGTCAGGCCGCTTGCATAGAATGCGGGCAATTCCGCAGCCGGCCCCGCCCCGGCGATTCCCCTGTTCTCCCTTTGCCGCCGCGCTCCTGCCCGGTCGCCAGGAGTGTTCTTCGTGTCTGCCCTGTCCTTCCTCCGCGCCACCCTGCGTGTGGCCTGCCTGCTGCCGCTGGGCGCCATCGCACAGACGCCGGCCGCTGACGAGCCCGTCGGCTGGCCGTCGTTCGATGCCCGCTTCCAGTCCACCTACATCTGGCAATACAAGCCGGGTTTCAACGCCGCCTACAGCGGCGCCAACAGCCTGGTGCCGGGGCGTGAGTACAGCAACACTTTCAGCGCCACCGCCTACCTGGGCCTGCGCCCCTGGGCCGGCGGCGAGGTCTATTTCAATCCCGAGGTCGGCCAGGGTCATCCTCTGTCCTCGGTGACCGGCCTGGGCGGTTTCACCAATGGCGAGGTCACGCGCGCCTCCAGCGACAGCCTGCAGTACTACCGCCAGCGCCTCTTCCTGCGCCAGACCTGGAACGAGGGCGGCACGCGCGAGGCGCGCGCGGCCGACCTGAATCAGCTCGCGGGCAGCGTGGAGAGCCGGCGCACCGTGCTGACCGTGGGCAATTTTTCGGTGCTGGACGTGTTCGACAGCAATGCCTATGCCAAGGACCCACGCCGCCAGTTCATGAACTGGAGCGGCATGAGCTACGCCGCCTACGACTATGCGGCCGACGCGCGCGGCTTCGGCTGGGGCGCGGCGCTGGAGTGGTATCGCGACGACTGGGCGCTGCGCATCGGCCGCATGACGGGCCCGCTCACGCCCAACGACCTGCCGATCGACTTCGACCTCCTGAACCATTACGGCGACCAGATCGAGCTGGAGCACGCCCATGTGCTGGGCGCACGGCCCGGCAAGGTCCGGCTGCTGCTGTGGCGCAACCGCGCCGTGCTGGCGCGTTACGCCGACGCCATCGCCTGGGGCCAGGCCCACGGGCAGGCGCCCGACATCTTCCAGGTGCGCACCAGCGAGCAGTTCAAGAGCGGCGTGGGCGTGAATCTGGAACAGGCCATCTCGTCCAGCGCGGGTGTCTTCCTGCGCGCCATGAAGGCCGACGGCGCCACCGAGACCTATGCCTTCACCGAGGTCGACGAGTCGGTGGCGGCGGGCCTGTCGGCCCAGGGCACGGCCTGGGGCCGGCCGCAGGACACGCTGGGCCTGATGCTGGCGCAAAACGGCCTGTCGGCCGACCGCCGCGCCTACCTGGAGGCCGGCGGCATCTCCTTCTTCATCGGCGACGGCGCGCTGCGCTACCAGCCGGAGACCATCTTCGAGCTGTACTACAGCCTGGGCCTGGCCGGGCCGGCCACGCTGACGCTGGACTACCAGCGCATCCACAACCCGGCCTACAACGCCGACCGCGGCCCCGTCGACGTGCTGAGCCTGCGCCTGCACGCCGAGTTCTGAGCCGCCCCGCCGGTCTGCCGCGGGCTTAAGGCGAGCCCAAGGTAAATGCCGTAGAGTCGCGGCTTGAGGCCCGGCACCAGGCGGGGCCCTACAGCTGCCCATTGCCATGCCACATCCCAGCCCCTTGATGCGTCGCTGGCTCCTGCTGCCCCTGCTGGGGCTGGCTGCAGGTGCCGGCGCGGCCGAACCGGCCGCCCTCATTCCCTGGAACTTCCGCGCCGGTGCCGATACCGGCGTGCGCACGATGGTCGTGCAGCCTGGCGGCGCCGTGGGCGACGGCCTGCTGCTGCAGGGCACGGCCGTGCTGCCGGCGCAGCAGAGCGACCTGGTCAGCATGCCGCTGGCCGGCGTGGTGCAGGCCGTGCTGGTGACGCCCATGCAGGTGGTGCGCGCGGGCCAGCCGGTGGCGCGTGTCATGAGTCCGGAGCTGGCGCAGTGGCAGCGCGAGTGGCTGCTGGCCGAGACGCAGGCGCGCCTGGCCCGGAGCAAGGCCGAGCGCGACGAGCAGCTGTTTGCCGACGGCATCGTGTCCGAGCATCGGCGCAACGAATCGAAAGCCCAGTACGAGATGGCGGCGCTGACGGCGCGCGAACACCGGCAGGCGCTGCGGCTGGCCGGCGTGAGCGAGGCCACGCTGGCGCGTGCGGCCGCCGGCAGTTCGGAGGCGCTGTCGCCGCAGCTGACGCTGGTGGCGCCGGTGGCCGGTACGGTGCTGGAGCAGCTGGCCGCACCGGGCCAGCGACTGGAGGCCGGCAGCCCGGTGGCGCGCATCGCGCGCGGCGGCCGCCTGGTCATCGAATTGCAGGCCTCGGCGCAACAGGCCCAGCTGCTGCGCCTGGGCGACACGCTGACGGTGGACGGCTGCCAGGCACCGGCGCGCCTGACGGCGTTGTCGCCGCAGCTGAGCAGCGCCACGCAGGGCGTGCAGCTGCGCGCCGAGCTGACGAAGCGCGAGGACTGCCTGCGCATCAACCAGTTCGTGCAGGTGCGCTGGCAGGGCCCGACCGGCCGCGGTGCCGCGGCAGCGTTCAGCGTGCCGGTGGCGGCCGTGGTGCAGCAAGGCGGCAAGCAGTATGTCTTCGTGCGCCAGGCCCAGGGCTTTGTGCCCACGGTGGTGACCGTCGGCCCGGGCAGCGGCAGCGAGGTGCTGGTCAGCAAGGGGCTGAAAGCCGGTGACGAGGTGGCCGTGCAGGGCGTGGCCGCGATCAAGGGTGCGTGGCTGGGCCTGGGTAGCGGGGAATAAGCGTGCTGGACCGCCTGATTGCCTTCGCGCTGTCGCAGCGCCTGCTGGCCCTGGTGCTGACACTGGGCCTGACGGCCGCGGGCATCGTGGCCTTTCGTGAACTGCCCATCGACGCCTTTCCGGACGTTTCCTCCACCCAGGTCAAGATCATCCTTAAGGCGCCGGGCATGACGCCGGCCGAGGTCGAGTCGCGCGTGGTGATCCCGATCGAGCAGGAGCTGCTCGGCCTGCCCTTCCAGACCGTGCTGCGCTCGCAGAGCAAGTACGCCATTGCCGACATCACGCTGGACTTTGCCGATGGCACCGACATCTACTGGGCGCGCCAGCAGGTCAGCGAGCGCCTGAGCGGCGTCATGGGCGATCTGCCCGCCGGCATCTCCGGCGGTCTGGCGCCCATCACCACGCCGCTGGGCGAGATGTTCATGTTCACCATCGAGGGCGACGCCTCGCTGATGGACAAGCGCACCCTGCTCGACACGGTGATCCGCCCGCAGCTGCGCAGCATTCCCGGCGTGGCCGACATCAACTCGCTCGGCGGGCACGCGCGTGCCTTCGAGGTGGTGCCCGACGTGGCCGCGCTGGCGGCGCGCCGGATTTCGCTGGAGCAGCTGCAGCAGGCGCTGGCCAGCAACAACCGCAACGACGGCGCCGGCCGGCTTTCCAGCGGCGAGGAGTCGCTGCTGGTGCGCAGCGACGGCAGCATCCGCACGCTGGACGATGTGCGCGCCATTGCCGTCGTGAGCCGCGACGGCCGCGCCGTGCGCGTGGGTGACGTGGCCGAGGTACGCATGGGCAGCCTGACGCGCTACGGCGCCGTGAGCCAGGACGGCCAGCGCGAGACGGTGGAAGGGCTGGTGCTGGGCCTGCGCGGCGCCAATGCGCAGAAGGTGGTGAACGCGGTGCAGGAGCGTCTCGCGCAGATCGCACCCACGCTGCCACCGGGCATCAGCATCAAGCCGTTTTACGACCGCGGCCAGCTGGTCGAACGCGCCGTCAACACGGTGTCCAAGGCCCTGATGGAGGCCATCGTGCTGGTGCTGGTGCTGCTGCTGCTCTTCCTGGGCAATCTGCGCGCCGCGCTGGTGGTGGCCGTCATCCTGCCGCTGTCCGCCCTGGGCACCTTCATCCTGATGCAGCAGTTCAACCTGTCGGCCAACCTGATGTCGCTCGGCGGCCTGGCCATCGCCATCGGCATGCTGGTCGACGCCGCGGTGGTGGTGGTGGAAAACCTGGAGGCGCGGCCCAGCCCGCCCGGCCGGCTGAGCCTGCACCACGTCTACCGCGCGGTGCAGGAAGTGGCCTTGCCAGTGGCATCGGGCATGTTCATCATCATGGTGGTGTTCGTCCCGCTGCTGACACTGCAGGGCCTGGAGGGCAAGATGTTCGCGCCGGTGGCCATCACCATCGTATTTGCCCTGCTCAGTTCCCTGTTGCTCTCGCTCACCATCATCCCGGTGCTGGCCTCCTTCTTCCTGCATGGCGGCCAGCACCGCACGCCGCTGCTGGTGCGCTGGCTGGAACGCAGCTATGCCCGCGTGCTGGACTGGGCCCTGGCCCATGCGCGCAGCGTGGTGGCGGCCGCCGGCGTGTTGCTCGTCGTGGCGGCCGGGCTGTACCTCGTCGTGGGCAAGTCCTTCATGCCCACCATGGACGAAGGCGACATCATCATGCAGGTGGAGAAGCTGCCCTCGGTCAATCTGCATACCTCGGTGGCGATGGACCAGGCCTTGCAGCGCCGCATCCTGGCCAGCGTGCCGGACGTGCAGTCCATCGTGGCGCGGGTCGGCTCCGACGAGCTCGGACTGGACCCGATGGGCCTGAACGAGACCGACACCTTCCTCGTGCTCAAGCCACGCGAACAGTGGCAAAGTGCCAGCAAGGAGGCGCTGGTGGACAGCATCCGCCGTGCGCTGGCCGGGACACCGGGCATGAACCTGAGTTTTACGCAGCCGATCGAGATGCGCACCTCCGAAATGCTGTCGGGCGTGCGCGGCGACGTGGCGGTAAAGATCTTCGGCAGCGATCCGCAACAGCTCAACCAGCTGGCCGAGCAGGTGGTCAAGGTGCTGTCGGGCATCCGCGGCAACGAGGACGTGATCACGGTGAAGAATGAGGGCGTGCAGTACTTCCGCGTCGCCATCGACCGCGTGACTGCCGGTCGCCTGGGCCTGTCGGTGGAGCAGATCCAGAACGACCTGCGCGCCCTGGTCGAGGGCCAACCGGTGGGCACCGTGCTGGTGGACGCGCGCCGCGTGCCGCTGCTGCTGCGGGGATCGGCTGCGGAGCGGATGACGCCGGCGGCCTTTGCCCAGCTGCGCCTGCCGCTGGCCGACGGCCAGTCCATCCCGCTCAGCCACGTGGCGACGCTGGAGACGGTGGACGGCCCGGTCAAGGTCGAGCGCGAGAACAGCTCGCGCATGGCCGTGGTGCGCGCCAATGTGCGCGACCGCGACCTGGTCGGTTTCGTCGACGAGGCCAGGGCCGCGGTGGCGCAGCAGATTCAGCTGCCGCCGGGCGTCTACCTCAAGTGGGGCGGCCAGTTCGAGAACCAGCAGCGCGCCGCAGCGCGCCTGGCGCTGGTGGTGCCGGTGGTGCTGGGCCTGATCGTGCTGCTGCTGTTTGCCACCCTGGGCACGCTGCGCCAGGCCCTGCTGGTGTTCACCAACATCCCGTTCGCCCTGATCGGCGGCATCGTGGCGCTGGCCATCTCGGGCGAATACCTGTCGGTGCCGGCCTCGGTCGGCTTCATCGCGCTGATGGGCATCGCCGTGCTCAACGGCCTGGTGCTGGTCACCCACTTCAACCAGTTGCTGGCGCGCGGCATGCCCATGGCCGAGGTCGTGCGCCAGGGGGCGCTGCGCCGCCTGCGCCCGGTGCTGATGACAGCGAGCATCGCGGCCCTGGGCCTGGTTCCGCTGCTGCTGGCCACCGGGCCCGGTTCGGAGATCCAGCGACCGCTGGCCATTGTGGTGATCGGCGGCCTGTTCAGCGCCACGCTGCTGACGCTGGTGCTGCTGCCCATCCTGTTCCGTCGCTACGGCGTGGCCCCGCGCACAGGAGTAGGTACATGACGACGCAAGAGACTTCCCAGGTGCCGGCCGCAAATGCGGTGTGTCTGCTCACCCTGGTGCTGCCGCACACGGTGGAGGCGGCGGTGCTGGAGCTGCTGGAGAGCAGCGCCGCACTGGAGAGCGGCTATTCCGTGCTGCCGGCCCAGGGACTGGGCATCGGAGCGCAGCTGCACACGGTGATGGAGCAGGTGCAGGGACGCGCCCGGCGCGTGCTGGTGCAAGCCGTGCTGCAACAGGACCAGTTGCCGGCCTTGCTGGAGAGCCTGCGGGCGGCGGTGCCTTCGTCCGAGGTGAGCTACTGGGTAGCCCCGTTGCTGGAGCATGGGAGACTGGCATGAAGATCATCCGTCAGGCCGTGGCCGTGCTTGCGCTGAGTCTGCATGGCTTGCTGTGGGCCGGCACCGCAGAGGACGAGGCCGTCTGGACGCAACGCCTGGCCTTGCCGCCGGCAGTCCCCACGCGGGACGTCATCGCCGCGCTGCCGCAGGTACAGGGCGCGCGCGCCGGCATGGATCTGGCGCGGGCACGCCAGCAGGGCCTGCAATCGGGCGCCTACGAGTGGACGCTGCGCGCCGGCGTGCAGCAACGCAGCGAGACCGCCGGACCGAACTACATCGAAAACGATGTGGCGCTGGAACGCAGCATCCGCTGGGGCGGCAAGGCCCAGGCCGACCGCGACCTCGGCGAAGCCGGCGTCTCGGCTTCCCAGTCCAGTTACGCGGACACCTGGCACGAGTCGGTGCGCGGCCTGCTGCAGGCCTGGTTCGACTGGCAGCGCGGGCGCAGTGCCACGCGCGTGCAGGGCGATCAGACCGCCCTGGCCCAGCAGCAGCTGGACATCGCGACGCGACGCGTCAAGGCGGGTGACGTGCCGCGGCTGGACGAATTGATGGCCCAGGCCGAGCGCGACCGCATGCAGGCCCAGCAGCAGCAGGCGCTGGGGCAGGAGGCGCAGCTGCGCACGGAACTGGAAAAGCGTTTCCCCGGCCTGGCGCTGGAGACGGCCGCCGCGGGCGAGATCTCACCCGACGCGCTGCAGCTGCCCGGTGAACCGGCGCAGTGGGTGCAACGCATCCTGGACGACAACCACGAGATCGAACTGGCCGAGGCCGAGGTGCGGATGGCGCGGCTCAGGAGCGAGCGCGCCAGCCTGGACACGCGGCCCGACCCGTTGCTGGGCGTGCGCGCGGCGCGCGAGCGCGGCGGCGCGGAAAACATCGTCGGCGCCTACGTGGCCATACCGCTGACGGGCAGCTATCGGGCGTCGGAAGAGAAGGCGGCGCTGGCGCAGCTGGCGGCGGCCGAGCAGCGCCTGCTGCAGACGCGCCAGCGCGTGGAAGCAGCGGCGCAGCGTGTGGTGCTGCGCGCCACGTACGCGCTGGCCACCTGGCGGCGCCAAGCCGCGGTGGACCAGGCCATGGCCCGTGTGGCCGAGCTGGGCATGAAGGCCTACGGCCTGGGCGAGATGACGCTGACGGAAGCGCTGCAGTCGCGCCGCACCGCGCTGGATGCGGCGCTGGCGGCCGAAGCCGCGCGCTGGGATGCACTGGAGGCCGTCAGCCGCGTGCTGGTCGATGCGCACCAGCTGTGGGCGGCGGAAGAAGGCCCGCACTGAGGCCGGTATGTCGCGCCCACTGAAGTGGTCCCTGCGGGCGCTGGCGGCCTTGCTGCTGGTCTTGGCGGGTGCGCTGCTGGTGGCTCAGCACTGGGTCGCCAGACCGGAGTTCCGCCAGCGTATCGAGCAGGAGGCGGGCACCGCGCTGGGCGTGCCCTTGCAGCTGGAGCGGGTGGGCATGGCCTTCTGGCCGCTGCCCGGCGTGGTGCTGGAAGGCGCCGTGGTGCGCACGCGCCACCCCCTGAAGGTGGAACGTATCGAGCTGCGGCCGGCCTGGGGCCAGCTGCTGCTGGGCCGCCTGGCCCTCTCGACATTGGTGGTGCGACGCGCGAGCCTGCCGCAGACGGGCATCGATGCGCTGCTGGCGTCCGTGCAGAGGCTGCAGCGGCGCCCGGCAGCACCCGCGGGCGGGCTGCCGCTGTACCTGCTGCCGCGCCATACGGTGCTGGATGAGGTGAGCTGGACCAGCAGCCAGGGCCGCACGCTGACCGTGCAGGCCGAGGCGCAGCTGGACAGCGACGCCTGGCCCGAGCGAATGGAGCTGGAGATCGTGCGCGGACGTCTGCAGGGCACACGCCTGGACCTGCGGCGCAGCGCCAGCCGCGCGTGGGAGGTGACGCTGAAGGTGGCCGGTGGGACGGTGCGGGGACGGGTGGAGCTCCAGCCAGCCGCCACGACAGGCGGCGAGTTCGCGCTCAAGGGCCAGTTGCAGACCCAGGGCGTGGAGGTCGCGCAGCTTACGGCGCCGGAGCCGACGCAGGCGGCGCGCGAGGCCCAGCCCCTGAGCGGGCGGCTGGAGGCCAGCACCACGTGGAGTGCGCGCGCACGCCAGCCCTCGACCCTGCTGGAGGGTTTGCAGAGCCAATCGAAGTTCACCGTGCACGGTGCCGTGGTGCACGGGGTCGACCTGGTCAAGGCGGTGCAGACCGTGGGCGTGAGCCGTGGCGGCGAGACGCGGCTGGACACCTTGAGCGGCCAGGTCGGCACGCGCGGCAAGGCCATCGAGCTGCAGAACCTGGCGGCCAGCTCGGGCGCCCTCAGCGCGACGGGGCAGGTCAGCGTATCTCCGACACAGCAGTTGAGCGGACGGGTGAACGCGGGGATCGGCGGCGCCGTGGGCGTGCCGCTGGCGGTGGGCGGCACGGTGGATGCGCCGGAGGTGACACTGACCACCGGCGCCAAGATCGGCGCCGCGTTGGGCACGATGCTCATGCCCGGCGTGGGGACGGGTGCGGGCGCCTCGGTCGGCGGCAAGCTCGGCGAGCTGCTGGGCAAGTAGCCCCGGGGGAAACGACGCCTTCAGGCCGTCAGGTCTGGTAGCCGGGGTCGAGCCGCTCCAGCTTGCGCAGCAGCGCCGGCCACACCAGGTTCGCGCCCTGGCCCACGGTGACCTGCTTCATGGCGGCCCCGACCCCTTTCAGAATGTCCGGGTTCACGTACACCAGCTCGCCACCGGCCTGCGCATCGAGCTGGATACGGCAGGTGTTCTCGAAGGTGTACATGTTCAGGAAGGCCTCGGCCACGCTCTTGCCCACGGTCAGCAGGCCGTGGTTGCGCAGCACCAGGTAGTTGGCCCGGCCGAGATCGGCCTGCAGGCGCGGCTTCTCGTCGTCGCGCAGGGCCACGCCTTCATAGTCGTGATAGGCCAGCGCACCCAGCACGAAGGTGGACTGCTGGCTGATCGGCAGGATGCCGCACTTCTGCGCGCTCACCGCCACGCCGGCGCGCGAGTGCGTGTGCAGCACGCAGCCGGCGTCGTCGCGCACGGCGTGGATGGCGCTGTGGATCACGAAGCCGGCCGGGTTGACCGGGAAGGGCGAGTCGCTGAGCTTGTTGCAGTGCTGGTCCACCTTCACCAGGCTGGAGGCCGTGATCTCGTCGAACATCAGGCCGTAGGGGTTGATGAGGAATTGGTGCTCGGGCCCCGGAATGCGAGCGCTGATGTGGGTGAACACCAGGTCGCTCCAGCCGTAGTGGGCCACCAGGCGGTAGGCGGCGGCGAGGTCGCAGCGCAGCTGCCATTCGTCGGCGCTGACGACTTCCTTCATGGAGGGGATGTGCATGGGGGCTCCTGACAGTGGGTGGAATGCCGCACTGTCCCCGATGGGCGCGCGGCGATCAACGCGGCTGCGTCACGTCAGCGACTCGTGGCGGAATTCACTCGGGCTCTTGCCCGTGTGCTCGCGAAACACCCGGCTGAAATGCGAGAGGTTGTTGAAACCCCAAGACAGCGCGATGTCGGTGATGGGCTTGGCCTGGCGGCCGGGCTGCTGCAGCTCGCGGATGCAGGCCTCCAGGCGCAGGCGCTGGATGTAGCTGGCCAGCGTCTCTTCCTCGTCGGCAAAGGCGTTGTACAGGTGGCGCTTGCTGCAGTTGAGCGCGCGCGCAATCTGGTCCACCGTGAGCGCCGGGTTGTGCAGGTGCAGGGCCACGTAGCCGCGGATGCGGTCCTTCAGCGCCGCGCGCTGCGTGAGCTGGGTTTCCTGGCCGGCCAGTTCCAGCAGTGAGAGGTGCACCAGCTGGGTGATGAGCTCGCCAGCGCCGCGGGCAGCGTCCGCGCTCATATTGGGCAGCTCCTGGAAGGTGCTGCGCATGGTGGTCAGGGCCACGCGGGCGATGCCGCTGGCGCCGCCCACCGGGCGCGCCATCAGGCTGTCCAGCCGCAGGCCGCGCTCGACCATCTGCACCTTGGGCAGCATGACGATCAGGTGTTCCACGCGCTCGGGATTGCCGACCGCGTAGCTGCCGGTGGTGTCGTAGATGGTCCAGGCGCCCGGACCGACCCAGGCCTGGCGGCCCATCTGCTCCACGCCGGCGCGGCCCTTCACCGGTGCGACGATCTTGAGGTAGCCCTCGTCACTATTGCGCGCCATGTCCTGCGTGCGCACGACGCGGTGGCGGTTGGCCTCCAGCTTGGTGAGGATGACTTCGCCGGCGCGCGCCGAGGCCATGTGGCCGTCGAAGTCGGTATCGCCGTAGAGGTCGGACTCCAGGCCGCCGAAGTGCTTCCAGATCCATTCACGCCACAGGGGCGCACGCTCGCGCGGCGCGACGTCGTCGGTCGTGACGGCGGTGGCAGCGCTCATTGCGGGCTCCGGTACGGGCGGGGGCACATGGTGCAGGAATTATGAGTGTTTTATTTTGCGACGCCCGATCACCGAGGGTTAACCCTGAGCGACTTGCATGAACCGGCAAACGGTTTGTGCACGCTGAGCAAAGCCATGCCGGCCTTGGCTTCCTAGCATAGCCCTGCTATCCCCGGAAGCAACATTCTTCACTGGAGACAATATGGTTCAGCAGACAAAACGCACCATCCTCAAGGGCACCGCCGCCGCCGTCGGCGCGGCCACCTTCGCCCCCCACCTGCTGGCGGCCCCGGCGCCCGTGCGCGTGGGCTACGCCATCGCCCGCACCGGTCCCTGGGCCGGCGGCGCCCAGGTCAGCCAGGAGCCCAACTTTCTGATGTGGGCCGAGCAGCAGAACGCCGCCGGCGGCCTGGACGTGAAGGGGGTGCGCCGCCCGATCGAGCTGGTGAGCTCGGACGACCGCAGCGACCTGGAGACCTGCGTGCGCTCCTACGAAAAGCTCATGGGCAGCGACAAGGTCGACCTGATCCTGCCGCCCTGGGGCTCCAACGCCAACTTCGCCGTGGCGCCGCTGTGCAACCGCTACGGCTATCCCATGCTGGCGCCGACGGCCTTGTCGCGCAAGCTGGTCGACATGCGCCTGCCCTACTTCTTCTCGCTGCTGCAGCAGCCCGACAAGATGATGGGCGCGCTGGTGGACATGCTGGTGGCCAACCACGTCAAGACCGTTGCCATCATCTACATGGACGACCTCTTCGGCCTGGAGAACTTCGCGGCGCTGAACCTGGCGCTCAAGGGCACCAGCATCCAGGTGGTGGAGCGCAAGGGCTACCCGCTCGGCGTGAAGGACCTCTCGCCCGTGCTGCGCGGCATCAAGGACCAGAACCCGGACGCCTTCATCGGCATCACCTACCCGCCGGACACCATCCTGGCCAGCAAGCAGGCCAAGGAGATCGGCTTCAACCCCAAGTTCTTCTATGCCTCGGTCGGCACCGCCTTCCAGCTCTACAAGAACGTCATGACACCCGAGGGCGCCGAGGGTGTGATGGGCATGGGCTCCTGGAACAGCAAGACCAGCGCCGGCGCCAAGGCCTACTTCGACGCCCACACCAAGAAGTACGGCGGCAAGGAGCCGGACCGCTGGGCCAGCGGCCACTGCTGGGCCGGGCTGGAGATCCTGACCGCGGCCGTCGGCAAGGTCGGCCTCGACCGCAAGGCCATCCGCGACTACGTCGCCAAGAACGAGCACCAGACCATCCTGGGCAAGGTGCATTTCGAGGGCAGCGAGATTTCGGTGCCCGGCACCGTGGGCCAATGGCAGCACGGCGAATTCGAGATCGTCTGGCCGGCCAGGATGGCCACCGCCAAGCTGAACCCGAACAAGCCGGCGTGGAAGTGACCTAGCGCACCCCTGAGGCGGCCACCCGGCCGCCTTCCCCTCACGGGGACGCCGCCAGCGGCCCGGCCCAGCCGGTTCCGCGGCGGCCATCCGGTTCTTCTCTTTCTCTCATGTCTTTTTCTGCCTGGCTCGAACTGATCGCCTCCGGTCTCATCACCGGCGGCATCTATGCGCTCGTGGCCCTCGGACTGAATCTGCAGTACGGGCTGATGCGCATCCTCAATATCGCCCACGGCGAATTCCTCATGCTCGGCGCCTACCTGACCTGGATGGCGCAGAGCTCGCTCGGCCTGTCGCCGCTGCTGATGGTGCCCGTGGCCTTTGTCGTCCTGATGGCGGTGGGCCTGGTGGTGCATCGCCTGTGCTTCCGCCGCCTGACCGCCACCTCGCCCAACCTCGATGCCTTCGAGGCACGCGGGCTGATGGTCGCTTTCGGCCTGATGTTCCTGGTGCAGAACTTCGCCTCCTGGATGTGGGGCGGCGACCTGCGCGGCTATGACTACCTGGCCGATCCGGTGAAGATCGGCGACGCGCAATTCGCCGGCAACAAGCTGCTGGTCTTCGGCCTGGCACTGGTGTTCAGCGTGGCGCTGATCCTGCTGCTGCGCCTGACGCTGCTGGGCAAGGGCGTGCGCGCCCTGATGCAGTCGCCCGTCGGCGCGCAGCTGGTGGGCATCGACACCCAACGCCTGCACCCGCTGATGTTCGGCATCGGCCTGGGCCTCTCCGGTGTGGCCGGCAGCCTGCTGTCCATGGCCTACACCATCACCCCTTCCATGGGCGAGCCCTACACGGTGACGGCGCTGATCGTCATCACGCTGGGCGGCTTCGGCAGCATGGCGGGCGCGCTGGCCGGCGGCCTGCTGCTGGGCGTGATCGAGGCGCTGGGCATGTACTACACCAGCCCTTCGCTCAAGGCGCTGCTGTCGTACAGCGTGTTCATCGCCGTGCTGCTGCTGCGACCGGAGGGTCTCTTTGCGCGCAAGGGGAGGAAGGCATGAACCCCCGCCAGATCCTCATTCGCGACCTGCTGGTGCTGCTGGCCTTCGCCGGCTGGGCGCTGGCACTGCCGCATTACGCCAGCGAGTTTATCGTCTCCGTCGGCTTGAGCTGCCTGATGTATGTGGCGCTGTCGTCGAGCTGGGCGCTGTTCTGCGGCAGCACGCGCTACATGTCGCTCGCCACCTCGGCCTTCTTCGGCGTCGGCGCCTACACCAGCGCCGTTTTCCTCGGGCAGCTGTCGTGGGCAGCGTCGATCGCACTGGGGGCAGCGCTGTCCGCGGTGCTGGCCGTGGTCATCGGGGCCGCCGTGCTGCACCTGCGCGGCACCTACTTCGCCGTGCTGACCTTCGGCATGACCGAGCTCATCATGCATGCCGTCACCTACGTCGAGAAGCGCTACTCCGGCACCGTCGGACGCGTGCTCACCGTGGTGCCGGAGAACGACGTCATCTACCTCACGGTGCTGCTGCTGGCGGTGTTGGCGGTGCTGGTGTCCATCGTGCTGCGGCGCAGCCGCTTTGGCCTGGCGCTGCTGGGCATCGGGGCCGACGAGCAGCGCGCGCAGACCCTGGGCGTGAACACGCGCATGGTCAAGACCGCCGGCTTCGCGCTGACGGCGGCCTTTGCCGGCGCCGTCGGGGCGGCGATGGCGGTGCGCTGGACCTACATCGACCCGCACACGGTGTTCAACCCCTTCATCGGCTTCCAGACCGTGCTGATCGCCCTCATCGGCGGCGCGGCCACGCTGTGGGGCCCGCTGCTGGCGGCCATCATCTTCAGCGTGCTGGCGGAGTCACTGCGCCTGCAGTTCCCACAGATCTACCTGATGTCCCTGGGCCTGCTGCTCATCCTGTGCGTGCTCTACCTGCCCGGCGGCCTGGCCTCGCTGCGCTGGAGCACGCTGACGGGCTGGTGGCAGGGCTTGCGCCAACTGGGGCGCAGGGAGCGTACCCATGTCTGAGCTGTTTCTCGACGCCCGTGCCATCACGGTGCGCTTTGGCGGCCTGACCGCGGTGGATGCGGTGAGCGCGGCCTTCCACGCCGGCGAGCTGGTCGGCATCATCGGGCCCAATGGGGCCGGCAAGACGACCTTCTTCAATGCCATCTCGGGGGTGATTCCGCCCACATCCGGCCAGCTGATTGCCGGCGGCCGCCAGCTGGCGGGCAAGCCACCGCACCACTACGCGGCGGCCGGCGTGGCGCGCACCTTCCAGACCCCGCGCGTGTTTGCCGACATGACGGTGGCGGCCAATATCGACTTCGGCCTCAAGTTCGCCGGCCGCCGGCGCGCGGGCTCCTGGCACCTGCGCGACGCGCAGAGCATCCTGGAACTGATCGGCCTGACGCATCTCGCGCAGTTGCCGGCGGCCGCCATCACGCCCTCGCAGCAGCGCGTGCTGGAGATCGGGATGGCCCTGGCCACGCGGCCGCGCCTGCTGCTGCTGGACGAAGTGGCTGCCGGCCTGACCGAGGCCGAGGTGCATGCCATGGGCGATCTGATCCAGCGCATGCGTGACGAGCTGGGCCTCACCGTGGTCTGGATCGAGCACGCCGTGTCCACCCTGCTCCAGTACGTGGAACGCGTGATCGTGCTGCACCAGGGTCGCAAGATCGCCGACGGCACGCCCCAGGAGGTGGTGCGCAATGCCGAGGTGATCGAGGCCTACCTGGGCGATGAGATGGCGGAGGCCGCAGCATGATGTGGTACGAACCGACTCCCTTCGCGCTGGGCGGCTCCGGCCGTGCGCACCTGAAGGTGAATGGCCTGAGCGCCGGCTACGGCGCCTTCCTGGTGCTGCGCGACCTCCAGCTGGAGGTGAAGCCGGGCCTGACCGTGATCCTGGGCCCCAACGGTGCCGGCAAGACCACGTTGCTGAAAGCCCTGTCCGGCCTGATTCCGCGCCAGGGCGAGGTGCTGCTCGACGACGCGGCGTTGCCTACCCGTACGCACGAGATCGTGCAGTGCGGCATGGCCCTGGTGGCCGAGGGGCGTCAGCTCTTCCCGCAGATGACGGTGACGGAAAACCTGGAGCTCGGCGGCTGGCTGTGCCCCAAGGCCGAGCGCCGGCGCAGGCTGGAGCAGGCCTTCCACGACTTTCCCAAGCTGCGCGAGCGCGCGCAGCAGCTGGCCGGCACCATGAGCGGCGGCGAGCAGCAGATGGTGGCCGTCGCCCGCGCCATGATGAGCGCGCCGCGCCTGCTCATGCTCGACG